>CAYVYG010000005.1:0-25566 GCA_964454385.1 uncultured Microthrixaceae bacterium | reverse complement strand
TCGTCGGAATCCTCACCGCCGCAGCCGGCTTGGTCACCGTCGTGCCCGAGCTCGAATCAGCCGAGATGGCCTTCGGCCTCGGCTCCATCGTCTGGTTCGTCGGAGTGGGTGTCTGCCTTCTCCGCAGCGCCAAGCAGGAAGCTCCCCGCAGCGACATCCAGGGGACGGCATCATGAGCGCCCCGGCAACGAAGCGAGTCGAGCAATCCGCAGTGTTGCATCCGACTTCGGACACCATCTTCCCGGTGAGGGCCGCCGCTGCCGGTGCCGCCACGATCTACCTGGGTTTCGCCGGAATGCAGGTGGCACTCGCCGCTGGGGCCCCGTTGGGTGAACACGTCTGGGGAGGAACACAGGACCGCGTGCTGTCGGGTGAGATGCGCATCGTGTCCTGCGGCGCGGCGGCGGCGCTCACGGCGATGGCCGGGATCATCGCCCGACGTGGGTGCCTACTCGGCCACCAGGCCCGCTGGCTGGCCCCGGCCACCTGGGGCATCGCCGGCTACATGGCGCTGAACACGCTGGGCAACCTCGCCTCGGCGAGTCCAGTCGAGCGCTACGGGTTCGCTGCGGCGACAGCCGTCGCCTCCGGACTCAGCGGGTTCGTCGCCTACCACACACGCGGCCAGTGATACCCGGTGACGGGTTGTTCCAGGGTCGGGGCCGGGATAGTCGTGCTTGGTAGCGAGCCGCTCGATGACATCGGCGTCGGCTACCTCGACCAGACCGGCAACGCGCGCCTCGCGCTCAACCGGCTGGGCATCTTCGTCCACACCGGGTGCCAGGAAAAGACGCCGTCGCCCAGCTCGGGTCGCGGGCGGCGCCCCAGGTCACCGCTTCGCTCGGCCGCGTCCCTGATCGCTGTGGCGATCAGGGCCTCATACCGCTTGCTTGCTTCGGCGCCGAACCGCTCGCGTGACCAGGCGAGGATCGAGACGATGTCGGCCTGGGGCGGTGCGAGTGAGCCGGTACTCGGCCATCAATCGGCAGAGGGGATCTCAGAAGCTCGGGCGCCGAGCTTCCCGATGAAGTCGTCGAGCGACTCGTCATCGACGTCGTCGAAGCGCCCCGAGGTCAGATCCGCCAAGCCCTCCTCTGCGGTTCGACGCAGTACTGCGGACTTGGCGTCTTCCTCGGCTTCCTCGCGCTCCAAGAAGCGGAGGCCCGCGCGCATCACCTCGCTGGCGTTCTGATAGCGCCCCGACTTGACCAGCGCCTCGATGAGTTCGTGCTGATGCTGACTCAGCACCACGTTCCGCGTCGGCATCACGATCACCGTGGGTAGTGAACCAAGACACCGCCGCATCAAGCCGGGACATCTCGACTCACCGGTCCCGCCCGTGGGGCGGGAACGTCCGCGAGCTCCGGTGCAACATGTTGTCGATACCGATCGAGGGACCCCGAGGTGGGAGACGGTCAAGCCCGATCTCTCGATGCGGATTGTGGATATGGGCGATCGCGACCGGCGACGACCGTACGGCTCATACTCCCTTCGGGCAACCGCCGCTGGAGACCTATCGGATTGTCCAACGAGGTTGTCGACCACGGCGGCCCCAGCAGCCACATAAGCTGTAGCGATGAGCGGCAGAAGCCAGGAGCTCAGGGACCTTGTCGTCCATGACCCCGAGATATGCCACGGGCAGGCAACCATCCGGGGCACACGCGTCATGGTGAGCGTCATCCTCGACAACCTGGCTGCCGGTGTGAGCGATGACGAGATGCTGGAGGGCTACCCGGCCCTTACCCGGGATGGCATCCGGGCTGCGATCGCGTACGGCGCTGAACTCGCCCGCGATGAATATCCCGCGGTCGCTGGGTGAGGGTCAAGCTCGACGAGAATCTCCACACTTCGCTGGCAGCGATCGTGGCCGATCACGGACACGATGTCGAAACCGTTGCTGATGAACACCTCTTGGGTGCGGATGATCCATCGGTGCTCACCTCTGCGATCAAGGAGGGCCGCCTCGTCATCACCGCTGATCGAGGTTTCGGCGATATCCGGCGCTACCCGCCTGGCTCCCACCCCGGCGTGTTGGTGCTGCGGCTCGATGACCAGTCCCTACCGGCCACGAGAGTCGTGATGACAGAGCTCATGCGCAACGTGGCCCTGTCCGATCTCGCCGGTTGCGTGGCGGTGTACCGGAACAGCTCTCTTCGAGTTCGACGGCCGAAGAACACCTGACCACAAGACATCGTCGGAGCAATCCCTTCGCGAGCCAGATCCGACGCGCGGTCGACCGAGGGTGCTCGACGCGCGAGGGCCGCGAGCAGCTCGCCCGCGAGATGGCTGGACGACGGGTCCTGTGTGTGACCCACGAGGACGTCATGTGGGTGTTGCGCTACCGGCGCCGGCATTTCAGTTCCGGCGTGTGAACACCGGTGATCTCCGCCTCACGGGCGCCAACATCCCAGACGCGTTGAGCGCCGGCGACAACATCCATGTCGTTGTCAACTCGGCGAGTACAACGGCGACCAGTGCCAGCTTCGCCTCGTACCGGAATCCACCCAGGTTCGGTGATCGCGTGCGGATCTGAGCAACCATCGCTACCGCCACGAGGAGTCTGACCCGACCAAGTTCGTCGACGATCACGACCCCGCCGGCTACGCAAGCTGGGGATCTGGGCGGTAGAAGCCAGGATCAGGACTCCGTCGTTCATGGCTCTGTTGTTTGGCACGGTCACGTAACCACCAGAGACACCGCCGCCATCCGGATCTCGTTCAGGAGGGGTCGTAACCGAGATCCCGGAGAAACGTCATCACGTCATGCCACGCTGGCCCGGCATAGGGCGGACAGCTGTCGCCCACCTCCCTGAGCTTCTCGGCCGGCTCAACATCGTGCGGATCCAGGAGTCTCTCGAAGGTCGGGTCCAACAGATGTGCCTGCCGGTCGAACGACAGCATTCCGACCAGATCGAGGAAGATCTGCATGCGTCGGGCCTCGACGCCTACTTCCTGTGCGGTAGGCCGCGTCAGGTCTGCGGGCTCCTCTGCCATCGAGACCACTCTCAGGTCTTCCTCCCACAGGTCGTGAAAGAGCGGGTCGTCGAACAAACGTGAGCACCGTCCCGAAAGGCTCCGCAACGCCTCCATTCCTCGTCTGGTCGGACGAGGAGGGATGCCAACCGGTGGGGCGGCGCGCTGAACGAACCTCGTGCACCAACTGGTGGAAGTCCTCGTCGCTCAGCGAGTACCCGACGAACAGCATGTGGCGAGTCATGAGCATCGCTTGGACGAGGCCGAACAGCGCCCCGCTTTGCAGCGGCGCCTGCAGGTAGTCACCACGTGTGAGTACCACCGATGCTGCGTCTTCGATGTCACCGTGGAGCTTCAACAGCCGTCGGCCACTCCCTCTGGCCGGCTCCCGCGGTAGGACGGTGAGGGTGTCACCGGTTGCCTCCACAGCACTCTCGAAGAGACGGTCATAGTTGGTGGTGGCAGCCTCTTGGGTCGGCAGTGAAGCGAGCAGCTCATGGGTGAGTGCATGACGATCGGCTGACAGTGCATGGCGCAGGTGCTCCGCGAAGTCGAGGCCGGACTGCTCGTAACGACGCGCGAGGACGGTCGCCTGATCCCCGAAATCGTGTTTGTGCAGACGCTCCATAGATGGCTGTTCCAGCTCAGTTTCTGTAGCCGCTGCGCAGCCGTGACGCGTGCGTGAAAATGGTGTCTGCGAGCGGGCCCGTCACGCCGTTGTCTTCTTGGCCTTGAGGCCGTAGTTCAGTTTGGTGTGGGGCCCGACCAGAAGGGCAGCGCACTGTTGCTAAGAGCACGACGATCAGACTTTCGCAACCTTCCCGTGGCCTCCGGGTCCGCTCGCGGTTCATGCATCCGGACACAGGAGGTGAAGTGTTGAAGCCGATCAGTCATGAAGTCGTCGAGATCGACGGCGACGAGACCGAACAGTCCTTGTCGGTCGCGGCTGCGGTCGACGTGGCCAAGGCATCGGCCATGGTGTGCGTGCGGTATCCGCACCCGGGAATCGAGGGGCGACGCATGTCGAGGGTGTGGCAGGTCGACTCGACCACGAACTCGATTCTCGATCTCGGCCAGGATCTGGTCACGCTGGGGGTGCAGCGGGTCGTGTTGGAGTCGACGTCGGATTACTGGCGGCCGTTCTTCTAGGTGCTCGAAGCCGCCGGGCTGACGGTGTGGCTCGTGAACGCACGCGACGTCAAGCAGGTCACGGGCCGACCCAAGACCGACAAGTTGGACGCCGTGTGGCTGGCCAAGCTCAACGAACGGGGCATGCTGCGACCCAGCTTCGTGCCACCCCGGGAGATCCGGGCGTTGCGGTCCTACACCCGCTTGCGCACCGAGTTGGTCGAGGAACGCTCCCGGCACAAGCAGCGCCTCGAGAAGCTCCTCGAAGATGCGCTCATCAAGTTGTCGTCAGTCGCCACGGACCTGTTGGGCGTGTCAGCTCGGACGATGATCGAAGCGCTCATCGCCGGTGAACGCGACCCCAAAGCGCTCGCCGACTTGGCCCGCGGGAAGCTGAAGGCCAAGCGCGCCTCGCTCATCGAGGCGCTGAATGGGCGTTTCGATGACCACCACGCCGAGATCGCCCGGGTGCTGTTGGACCAGATCGACGCCTGCACCGACAAAGTCGACCGGCTCACCGTCAGCATCGAGGCCCTCGTCGGCGGGCTTCCCGACCCGCCACCACCCGGTGACCGCGAACCGCAACCCACACTGGCCGAGGTCCCAGTCCAAGACGACCCCGATGCTCGACGGTTGAGCACTGTGGAGCGTCTCGACGAGGTCCCTGGGATCGCGCAGCGGGCCGCGCAGATCATCATCGCCGAGATCGGCCTTGACATGTCACAGTTCCCCACTCCCCAGCATCTGGTGTCGTGGGCCAAGCTGTCTCCACAAACGATCCAGTCCCGGCCCAAAGTCAAAGTCGGCAAGACCGGCAAGGGCAACCGCTACCTCAAGGGCGTGCTCGGCGAAACCGCCACAGCGGCAGCCAAGACCGACACGTTCCTCGGCGCCCGCTACCGCCGTCTCGTGCGCCGACGCGGCAAACAACGAGCACTCGTCGCCGTGGCCCGATCGATCCTGGTCATCGTCTGGCACCTCCTCAACGATCCCGACGCCCGCTACGTCGACCTCGGACCGGACTACTACACCCGGCGCCTCGACCCGGACCGCAAGACCCGCAACCTCGTAGGTCAACTCCAAGCCCTCGGCCACCAAGTGACCCTCGAACTACATGCTCGACACTTCAACTTGCCTGGATCAGACAAGTTGTGTTCTCAGACAAGTCACTCTATCGTTACCAAGATCTGACTGACTTGCCCAGATCGGCGACTTGCCAATGGCACGCAAACCACAACGTCAGGCAACTCGACTGCTGTTCGAAACCGCCGGTGTCGCGCTCGACGACCTCATGCCGCCCAAGTGGTCTGCAGAGGTGTCGGGCCGCAACCCGACCGGCGGCACGATCCGGTTGAGCTCACCCGACGATGTCGCCGGATACGTCACGGTCATCGTCCATGACCGTCTCTCCCCCCGCGACGCCGCCGAGCTCGAGGAGTCAGATAGTCCGAGGATGATCGTGGCGACTTGGCTGAGCCCGCGCACTCGCGAACTGCTCGATGACATCGGCGTCGGCTACCTCGACCAGACCGGCAACGCGCGCCTCGTGGTCAACCGACCGGGCATCTTCTTACGCACCGATGGAGCACAGCGCAATCCCTCGCCCGAACCGACCGGAGGCCCGGGGGTGCGCGGCCCGAAGGCGTGGGCGCTCATGCGGACCCTGGTCGAAGTCCAGCCCCCCTACGGCGTCACCGACCTCGCACGAGCGGTCAACACCGATGCCGGCTACACCTCGCGGCTGCTGAGCGCGCTCGGCGACGAGCTCTTGATCAGCCGCTTGCCCCGGACCCCGGTCGAACGCGTGGAGTGGGAGTCGCTCCTCGGACAGCTAACCACGAGCTACTCCTTGCTCGACAGCAACGAGACGACGAACTGGGTCACATCCGCAGGCCCCGAGCAGTTCCTGCGCGATCTCGCCACAAGCAAGTACCAGGACTGGGCGGTCACCGGATCGTTCGCGGCGAGCGAACTCGTGTCGGTCGCTGCTCCCGAGATCGCAGTCGTCTACGCCGACGATCCCGAACGGCTCGCCACGCTCACCCGACTTCGTCCGGTCCGAAATGGCGCGAACGTTGTCATCGCCCGTCCCTACGATCGCATCGTGTTCGATCGCACCTGGGCCGCCAACGACATGACCTGTGTTTCGCCAGCCCAGATCGCGCTCGACTGCCTGACCGGCCCCGGACGCATGCCTGCCGAGGGAGAAGCCCTTCTCGCCTGGCTCCGCAAACGCGCGCCCCGCTGGCAAGCACCATCACTCAAGCGAACCGCAGACCTGCCATGAGCGACGATGCGCCCCGCATCGAGTATGTCGAAGCACGAGGCGTCCTCCTCGACGCGCTCACCGCCCTCGAGCCCCACATCCGAGCGGTAGTACTCATCGGTGCCCAAGCAGTCTCCACTGACCGGTTCTCCCTTTCGTTCACGGGTCGGGACCACCGCGAAAATGGAAGGATCGTTCCATAAATGCGCGCATCAGGTAGGATCACAACATGGACTTCGTCCGACCGATCGAGGCGGTCATACCAGGCGCCCAGGGGCGGGTTCTCGCGGTGCTCGTCGAGACAACGACCGAGCTGAACCTACGGACCATCGCCCAGCTGGCGGGCATAAGCCAGGCACAGGCATCGCGGTTGCTCCCTGACCTGGTGACACTCGGCGTAGTCGAGCGGCGCGAAGTACCACCGTCATCACTGTTTCGGCTCGTGCCCGAGCACGTCGCCTCCCGGGCGTTACTCACCCTCGCCCGGCCGACCGACACTGTGTTCGACGAGATGGGCAGACTGGCCGGGGCCCTCCCCCGGCCGCCCGTCAGCGTGATCGCCTTCGGTTCGTTCGTCCGACGAGAAGCGGACGCCGACAGCGACATCGACTTGCTTGTCGTCCGACCTCATGAAGTCGGCGAGGACGACGACGAGTGGTCGGACTCGCTCGAAGCCTGGCGGCACGACATACGCCGGCTCACCGGCAACCCGGTGGAGTTGCTCGAGGTGAGCACCCAGGACGTAGCGGCGAAGCTGAACGGGAGCAGCCAGCTCTGGACAGACATCAGAAGGGACGGCCAGGTCGTCCATGGCCTCAGCATCGACGAACTCCGGGCGGCACACGTTGGCTGAGCCGGCCCGCACCAGGCCGGTCTCGGCAACACAGGTCCGTGCCTACGCCGACAAGGCCGACGAGTTCACCGAGGCCGCAGCCAGCGACCTCGAAGCCGGTCGCAACATCGCTGCCACGAGCCTCGCCATCCACGCCGGCATCAACTCCGCCGACGCGATCTGCGGTGCCCGACTCGGCAAGCGGGCCGCAGGAAAGGACCACGATCAGGTAGACGCATTGAATCCGAGGCATCACACCTGCCGGCGAAGGCGCTGGTGAATTCCAGGGGCACGGGCGATGCGGCGCCTCCTACATCGTCTCCACCCGAGTACGGCACCCACTACGACACGGTCGCCGCGGAGATGCCCCTCGGCACAGCCTCATCGGCCACATCGAGAAGCAGCCACCGGCTCAACGCCTCCTAGGCGCGAAGGGTTCCGAGTCGCTGTTCGACCTGACGTGTAGTCCCGGTCCCGGTTGGGACAACACTGGTCGGCTGGCAGCGCGGAACACACGGACCTCAGCCGGATTCATCCCATGGGTCGTGAAGGGTGAGATCCAGATGTGCGAAGTCCGCGACATTGCGCGTCGCCAGCGGCGAACGGTTGGCGCGGCAGATCGCGGCTATCTGAGCGTCGAAGCCACTGATCGGTTCTCCCTTTCGTGCACGGGTCACAACCACCTCTGAATAGTGGGCAGCGGACGGCTCATCGAACGCAAGGATGATCTCGGAGAAGCCTTGGAAGGTCCTGTCGGCTGCAGCAAGCAGTTCGGTCTTGCGGCGACCCTGTGGGAGTCGGGCGATTCCGTAGCGGATCTCGCCGACTGTCACCGCCGTCGTCGTCACATCGTCGGCCGCCTGGCGCTCCAGCCATGACACCACCGAAGCAGAAGGAGCCGGTTTCATCAGCTCCGACACCACGTTCGTGTCGAGGACGATCACGCGTTGAACCCTGCTGATCGCGGCTGGTCAGTCCGGGACGGAAGATCCAACTCGACTCCACCGAGAGCGCCGAAGTTCGACAGGATGGCTTGACCGAGTCCGCCTCGATCGTCGGGCTCGCCAACTGCAGCGGTGAGGATGGACCGGATCTCGGCTTCCATGGACCTACCGTGTTCCGCTGCACGCTTCCGCAGGCGATCCCTTACCTGGTCGTCGAGACCTCGGATGCTCAGTGCTGCCATTCACAACCTCCCTGGATCAACTGCTAGCAATGCTAGCACTCAACGCACCAGGCCGGTCCCGACAGCACAGGTCCGTGTTCATGCCGCCAAGGCCGGGGAGTTCACCGAGGCCGCTGCCAGCGACCTCGAAGCCGGTCGCAACATCGCTGCCACGATGAGGTAGACGCCTTGAATCCGAGACATCACCCCTGCCGACGCAGGCGCTGGTTCAGTCCGGAAGCACGGGCGATGCGGCGCTGCACCGCGGAGCGGATCGCAGCTTCCCCCGCGATGAGGGTGAGGCGCTCCTTGGCACGGGTGACACCGGTGTAGAGCAGCTCCCGGGTGAGGATGCGCGACGGCGGGGGCGGTAGGGCGACAACGGTGTGGGGGAACTCCGAGCCCTGGCTCTTGTGGATCGACATGGCCCATTGGGTGACCGAGTCATCCACGCGCACCTCCTCGACCATCCGCGCACCGTTCGGTTCCGGGAACCACACCTCGTAGCGGTCATCACGACGAACCGCGACGCCGACGTCGCCGTTGAAGACCCGGTTGACGTAGTCGTTGCGGGTGACCATCACCGGCCGCCCCGAATAGGAGCCACCCGGGCCGATCGTGCCGCCCGAACGCAGTGCCACCTCGACGCGCCGGTTCCAATCCTCGACACCACCCGGACCCCTGCGCAGCGCGCACAGCACCTTCACCCCACCGATCGAGCGGAGCGCAGCCTCGATGTCGGCAGCCCTAGCCGCGTCGACCGCGGACCTGGCCGCGTCGGTGATCTCCGCTTCGAGCGCCGCGAGGCGCGGCCCACCACCCGGCCCGTCGGGGTCTATCCAGGTGATGTCGGGATGGTCGGTCCGCAACAGGGCGATCACGTCGTCCGGACGACCCTGTCTGATCACCTCGGCCAGTTCGAGGATCGCCGAGCCGGCATCCTGGCGGTGCACTGTGCGCAGGGTCATCACCGAATCGCGGATCGCTGCGGGCGGCTCGGGGTTCGGATCATCGGCTCCCACCGCGGCGATACCCACCACGTCGCCCAGCACCGAACCGGCCTCGACGCTCGCGAGCTGGTAGGGGTCACCCACGAGGACGACCTTCGCACCCGCACGAACCGCGGCCAGCAGGTGGGCCATGAGCGAAAGCGACACCATCGACACCTCGTCGACGATCACGATGTCGTGCGGCAACGGGTTCTCCGGACCGTGGCGGAAGCCGGCTCCGCCACGACTGCCCAACAGTCGATGGATGGTGGTGGCCTCGAGACCGCGCAGGTACTCGACCGACGACGGCTCCAACGCATCGCCGAGCTCGCCGACCGCCCTTCGTATCGCCTCGGTCATGCGTGCCGAGGCCTTGCCGGTCGGCGCCACCAGCGCGATCTGTCGTTCGATGCCCTCGCTCTCGAGTCCTGTGACGATTCCTGCGAGCAGCTTGGCGACCGTGGTGGTCTTGCCGGTGCCCGGACCACCGGAGATCACCACGAAGTCGCGTTCGAGCGCACCAAGCGCGGCTCCGAGCTGGCCCTCGTCCACCGGCCGAGCCTCACTCGCGGCGGCATCGAACAACCTGCGCACCTCGGGGCCTGCGAACCGCAAGTAGTCGACAGGCGCCGGACCGACCGGGGAAATGTCCATTCCCGCTGGCGGATGCGCGCCGGTGCTCGGAGCCAGGGCCTCGGAGCGGCTGCGCTCGCGCAGGTCGGCGGCCACGTAGCGTTCGAGGGACCAGTAGCGGTGGAGGTAGAGAAGCCCGCCGTCGAGCACCAGCGGTCGCAGCAGGTGCTCGGGCCCCACTGTCTCCCCGCTCTCGTCGACCTGCAGCACCAGCGGTGATTCGCGGACCCGTGCCAGCCAGACGTAGGGGTCGGGCCACGGGAGCGACCCCAGTACGGGCATCAGTTCGCTGTCACCGGAGTGGACCCGGACATCGTCATCACCGGCATGCTCGTCACCGGGAGCCTCGCCGCCGCTCTGGGCGGTCGCGAGCTGGGCGGTGGACTCGAAGGACGAAACGACGGTGTCGCGCACCCTGGCCAGATCCACGCACACCGATCCGTGCAACGGGGCGCGCACAGCCAGCGCGGCGGCAAGCAGCGCCTCGAAACCAGCCTCCTGGTCGACACCTGCGAACGTGGTGGCGACGTGGATCTCCGCTTCGCCGAGCACACCGGCTCGTGCGAACTCCTCGAGGGCCGCCACCGATTCCGGTACGAAGATCTGATCGGTCATCGCCCTGCGCCCGCTTCCGGCTGTGGCCCTGCTGACGAGACTGCGCCTGTGTCATCCCCGGCGAAGAGTGCGCTCACGGCTTCGATCAGCTCGGGGGCGAGCTGCCATGTGAACACCCCGTGGCGGGTCCCGGCGTGCGGACCCGAGGCAACCACTGGGGTGTCCTCGCCCACCATCGCCCGCACGAACAGGTATCCGACGGGGCCCAGATGTGTCCCCGCGTCGTAGTCGACGAGGCGCCAGCGCAGGTAGCGGTGAAGCGCCACCGAGTAGATGATCGCCTGCAGGGCGTAGTGGGACTGCGTCATCGCGCGGGTCATCCGATCGGGGGTGTAGTGCGCCACCGTTGCGGGCATTCCCCGTGGTGAAAGGTCGTTGGTCTTGTAGTCGACCACCGAGTACCGCTGGTGGTCATCGAGCCGGTAGCGCAGGGTCAGGTCGATGCTGCCGTTCAGGTAGCCCTGAAGGTCGACCTCGCCTAGGCCGGCGGCCAGACGCTCGGCCCACGGTGCGAGCGGATCGTCTTCGGCGAGGTGGTTCCGCACCACCGTGCCGATGCTCGCTGCGGTGACCGGACGGTCGGGCGCGAGTGGGAGGTGGAAGTCGAGCTCGTCGAGGTGGTCGCCGGGTTGCAGGTCCGCGAGGCGCAGATCCCCGAAGCGTTCACCGAGCGGGGTTCTCAGCACCGCTGCGAGCGCCCCGGGAAGGCCGGCGCGCTGGTCGTCGGTGAGCCCTGATCCGCCTCTGATGTCGAGCAGTTCCGCGATCGCGGCTTCGGAGTCGGCTGCTGTGAAGTCGAGGTGTTCGAACAGGTCGTGGACCAGGTTGCCGAAATCCCTACCGGCACCGAGGCCCTCGAAGAGCAACCCACGGTCCGCCGTCGGGGTCACCGTGCCGGTCGAGCCATTGGTCGGCTGGCGCGGATCCGCGTCGGACCCAAGCAGCGCGGCCGGTTCCGGGTCGCTCGGCTCGTCACCGGCACCGCGGTCGTCGCCGTGTTCGACCGTCGGGTCGGATCCCGGCATCGGTGACGGTTCGGTTCGGATGAGCCTCGTCAGCGAGGAGAACGACCACCCGGAACCGTCACGCGAAAGTGGCCGGCCGAGGGTTGCGATCTCCAGGTCGTCGCCATCAGCAGTTGTGTCGCCTCGGCCGACCGGTGCCGGAAGCGGCTCGCTGGGAGAGGCGGGCGAGCTGATCTCGCTCACCCGGATGTGGCCCGGCGCGTCGCCCGCCGCGTCGCCCGCCGCGAAGCGGTCCTTCAGGAACTGGACCGTTGCATCCGGCGCAGGGATCTCGACCTTCGAGTCAGCTGCGGTGTCGTCGGGCGCGCCGAAGAGCAACCGGCTCAGACCCGCGAGATCGCGGCCACCACCGACGGGGGTCCACCACACCACCGATTGGTGCACCGCCCGGGTCAGCGCGACATATGTCATGCGGTGCTGGTCGCCGCAGGCCTGGCGTCTCGCCTCGGCGGACGCGTCGGGAGCCATCTCTGCCGGGGTCCGCTTGGGGGCGTCGTCGCTCTTGGGACGCCCACTCGAAACATCCAGCACCCGCTGGCGTCTGCTGCGGTCGTAATAGGAGTACGGCACCTCGGCCTGGACCCTCTTGCCACCTGACCACAGCGACGGGAGCAACACGACGGGGAACTCGAGCCCCTTGGCACCGTGGATCGTCATGATCTGAACTGCATCCGCGTCGGATTCGATGCGTCGCTGGACCGCTTCGGCTGCGACCTCGTCGCTGGGGGTGTCATCGAGACCATCGAGGATCGCGAGCGCCGCGGAGGCATGCACACCGCCGCTTCGGGTTCCCACCTGTTCGTGGACCAACTCGGCGAGGTGTTCGAGATCGGTCAGGTTGCGTTCCCCGTTCTCCCCGCGCAGCAGTCGCTCGTCGAGGGAGTTCGTCCGGCGAGCCTCGCCCAGCAGTGCTGCCATGCCCTTGCCGGCCAACAGCTCGCCCCACTGCACCAGCTGCAACTGCAGGTCGACCAGATCCCGATCGGCCAGCCCCTGGGTGGCGGCATCCGCGGTCGATCCGGCCTCGATGGCACGGGCGAGGTCCTCGGCCGGCCAACCGAAGAACCAGCTGAGCGCAGCTGCGGACGCGCGGCGCGTGTCCGCCGGTCGTTCAAGCGCCCACAACAGGGTCCGCCACTGCCCGTGGGCCTCGCTGTCGACGACGTTGTCCTTGAGGCGCAGCACCGCCGGGATGTTCCGATCGCGCAGCGCAGCAGCGATGTCGGGCGCCTCGGAGGTGGCACCGACGAGCACCGCGATCATGCCCGGGGTGACCCGGACCGGATCCTCGCCGGGTTCTTCGACCGATCCCTCGGTGATCAGCTCTGCGGCGATGTCGGCCAGGTCCTTCGCGATGCGCCGGCGCGCCGATGGCGAGTCGAGCTTGTCGACCCCGGCCGCGGCCGGTTCGACCAGGCAGCGGATGTGCATCCCGGCAGCGGTCTGTTGGCCGGGCAAGGTCAGCCTGCGACCGTCGTGGCGTGGGGCGTGGGACACCACCGTGTAGTCGATCTCGGGTTCACCGAAGACGTGGCCCGCACACAGCGAGTTCATCGCCTCGACGGTCGATTCGTCGGATCGTTGGTTGGTGCCCAGCGCGAGGACCTCGGCCTGCTTGCGGGCCTCGAGGTAGGTGTAGACGTCGCCACCACGGAACGAGTAGATCGCCTGCTTGGGGTCACCGACGAGGATCAACGTGGAGCTGGTGCCGTGGCCGAAGGCTCCTTCACCGAAGGCTCCTTCGCCGAACACCGTGCGGAAGATCTCCCACTGCACCGAGTCGGTGTCCTGGAACTCGTCTATGAGAGCGACGTCGTACAGTCCGCGCAGTCGGCCGGCGAGGCCCGGGTCGCTGCGCAGCGCGTCGCGCACCGACGAGAGCAACGAGTCGAACGACAGCCCACCCGCGCGGGCGAGGCGGTCGTCGATCTCGGCCACCGCGGAGGTCGCGAGTCTCACCATCGCGAGGTCGCAGTCCTGGAGCGACTCGGCCTCGATCGTGCTGTCGGAAAGGGTCCGGGCCTTGCGCACGATGTCCTCGAACGCGGACAGCGACCTGCCACCGACGGGATCCTCGACGGCTCCGTCGAGCTCCTTGAACAGCAGGTCCGCGCAGACCTGGCTTATGAGCTCGAGTTCGGATTCGGCCGGTACCGCGTCGACGTTGTCGGCAGACAGGACCCCGAGGGAGGACCGAACCTGCGAACAGAACCCGTGGATGGTGTTGATGATTGCGGTATCGAATTCCCGCACCGCCCGACGGAGCCGCCGGAGCCGCACTTCGAGCTCGGCCTGACTGCCGCGGCCCAGGACTTCCAGCAGCTCGTCGTCGGTACTGTTCGAAACAGCAGCGCCACCTGAAACGGAAGTACCGTCCGAAGCAGGAGCACCGTCCGCAACAGGGGCGGTGTCCGCAACAGGAGTGCCGCTGGGACCCGAGAGGTCGGGCGCCGCGACGAGTCCGGCGAGGTGATCCGCTGTTTCCACGAGGCGCTTGCGGATCCGGTCGCGCAGCTCGGCGGTGGCCGCACGGGTGAAGGTGACCAACAGGATCCGCGAGATCGGGATGTCGCGCTCCGCGACGTAGCGGACCGTCAACGCGGCCAGCGCGTAGGTCTTGCCGGTGCCGGCACTGGCCTGGACCATGGTCGTCCCACCGGATGGCAAGGGCCCACCGATGCTGAAGTACGGGGCGACGGACTCGCTCATCGATCGCCCTGTTCGTCGTGGTCATCGTGGTATTCGACCAATGCGGCCGTGAGGGTCCCCCAGAGGCGTCGGGCCTCGCCAGCGAGGGTGTATCCGCCCGTTGCGATGTCGACCAACTCCGCGTAGTCGAGCGGACCGAACGCCTCGAGGTGGTGGGCGTCGTCGGCCTCGGCGAAGGACTTAGCGGCGCCGGGCCGCGTGTTCCAGGCCTTGGCGGGCTTGCCACCGGTGAAGTACTCGTGGCTGGTCTTCTCGAACAGCGGCAACGGGTAGCAACGGCCGTCACGGAACTGGGCCACGAGCACCTCGAGGGCATCCACCGCGTTGCGCAGACGCTCCTTTGGATCGTCGCCGCGCACCATCCTCACCTTCGTCACCGGCTCTACCTTCCCCCTGTCGGGACGTGCGACCGACACACCACGCCACGCCACCTCGGGTCGGCTAACGGTCAACACCAGCAGGTCGATTGCCAGGGAGATCTCCTGTTTGGGACGGGCACGATGGAATGCGACACGGACCGGTCCGGGAGCCGGCCCGTCGATGCACCCGTCGACCGACCCGACGAGACGGATGCCACCGGGCAGGGTCACGTCGAGGTCATGGGCAACCCGGTCCTCGTTACGGCAACGGACGCCGTAACGCTCGGCAGTCGTCAGCATCGCCGCCACCTCTTCGGCGATCGCGAGAAGCTCGGCGTGTGACACCACCGGGGGCGGCAGCAGCCCCAGTGCGCGGAAGCCGTCGATGACCTCCTGCGCGCGGCGACCGGCCTTGCCGGTCTCGGGGTCGATGAGCACGTCGTCGGGGTTCGTCAGCTCGAGGCCGACCTCGAGCAGCTCACGGCCCACCATGGAGATCTCGAGTGAAGCGAGCGAGGTCGGAAGCTGCACGTCCGCCTCCTCATGGGCTCGCGGAACACCGAGACGCAATCGTTCGGTGAAGAACGACTTCACCGGATGCGCGAAGAACGCCCGCAGCTCGGAGAGCTCGATCGGCGCGTCCGGGTCCTCCAGCGGTTCGAGGGGCTTCTCGAGCAGTTCGACCCGGCGCGATGGGCCTTCGGCAGCTGATGCGAGGGCGACTGCGCCTGCGAGTGCGGTGGGGTCGAAGCTGAACGGTTGCTCTGATCCGTCGCCCGAGAAGTTGCGTCGGTCGAACGCCTGGCGGGGATGCGTGCGTACCACTCCCGCGGCCGGTGCTCGCACCTCATCGGGCGAACAATCCACCGTGGTGGCGAGGACATCGATGAGCTCGTCGAGCAGCACCGACGCGGGCACCGGGGCGTTGGTGTGGACGTCGCTGGAGGTGCAGGTGACCACCAGGTGGTCGCGGGCCGAGGCGAGCACCGAGAGCAGCTCTGCGCGGGCTTCGCTGCGAGGCTCACGGTCGCCCACGAAGGGCACCAGACCGGCCAGGTCATCACCGGAGGTCCCGCCAGCGGGAAGCGCTTCCTGGTCGAGACCCAGCACACACACCACCCGGTAGGGGACCCCTGCGATCAACGACGGGCGGGCGATGACCACCGAGCCGAAGCCCATGTCGGCTCGGGCGCGGGCCCCCTCCAGTGACGGGGCGAGCAACCGCCTCATGTCGCCGTAGGTGATCCCGACCTCGCTCGGCGCGCCGTCGGGCCCCGACGAGGCGGCGAGCAGATCATCGAGCGCTTCGTCGAACCGCTCGCGCTGCCACTCCTCGAAGCGTTGTGGGGCCACCATCAGATCGGCCGCCGTGCGCAGGTCGCGGCACCACTGCTCGGGCGTCCGGTTGTGTTCGGCCAACAGGAGACCATGGACCCGGGTCAGGCTGCGCAGCGCTGCCGCGAGTCGACCGGCTGATCGGATGGCGCCCTCATCGAGTGCCATCGGCACGATCCCCCCGACCGAGAGCGCGTGCTGCGGGTCGACGCCAGAGCCTGCCGCGCCGCTGCCGGGCAGCGACGCGGCGCGCAGATCGTCACCCAGCGCGACCCCCATCATCAGCTGATCGATGCCGGCGGCCCACGAGTTGGCGTGATGGTCGGCGCTGATCCCCCACCGCTCGCGGTGGCGACTGTCGAGGCCCCAACGGACACACGAGCTCTCGGCCCAGTCGGCGAGCAGCGCCAGATCTGCGCTGTCGAGCCCGAAGCGCGCCTTGACCGCCGGGCTCGAGAGCACCTCGCCGACAGCGGCGACCTCGAAACGGCCCGGCAGCAACTCGAGCAGCTTGGCCATGGCATCGAGCACGGGGTTGAACGAGCGGGCGTTGCGGTCGACCGCCGTGTAGCGCAACGCCGGCACGGTGTCGGCTGCGGGCTGTTCACCCCGCCTGGCCGAGGGTCCCAGCACGGCACCGATCACCGGCGCGTACGACTCGAGCTGCGGGCAGACCACCGCTATGTCTGACTCGGTCAGCTCCGGGTGGTCGCGCAACAGCCCGAGGATGACGTCGCGCAACACCTCGACCTGGCGGGTGGGCCCGGGAGCACGGTGGATCTGCAGCGAGCCGTCACCGGTTCGCCCCGCCCACGTGCCATCGCTGACCGCACCGGCTCTGAGGTCGCGCTGCAGCACTCCGAGCAGGGTGTCCGGTCCGGGGTCGTCGCGGAGCTCTCCGAGCGGGGCGCTCGGTGCGCCGTCGTAGTGCAGCAACTCGAAGAGCGAGCCCTGTTCCTGATGGTCGGCGTCTGCGTCAGCAGCGCCGGTGGTTTCCGCAGCGGCATCTCCGATACTTGCGGCGTCGGCCACGGCGCCATTGACACCGGCAGCGTTCGCACTGGCGGCATCGGCACTGTTGGCACCGACCGGTTCCAACACGACTCCCCCCGCACCCCACAGCAGCGCCGCCTCGAGTGGTCGCGTAGCCCAGCTCTCGAGCAGCGGATGGTCGACGATCTGCGCCTGTGGACTCGGCCGTGGGAACGACCAGGATGCCCGCTCGGACAGCGGTTGGGGACCGATGGCGGCTTCGTTCGCCAAGCGAACCGAGATCGCTGCTGCGGGTGACAACAACAGCGCGGTGACATCCCGGTGGGCGCCGAGCGCCTGGAGGATCGGGCCCATGTCGGCCGGCAGCACGGAGGGTCCGAACACGAACAACCGCTCGGGTAGCGCTCCTCCCGGGCGATGCGTCACGGCCAGCTCTCCCGAGCGAACCATCTCCAGGGCCTCGGCGAGCCGCTCGGATGGGATCCGTGTGACCCCATGACGCGCGGTGATGTGGTCGCGGACAGCGCGGAACAGCTGCGGTTGCCAGAGGTGTTCGGCATTGAGAGGCGCTCCGGCGGGGTCCACGTCGCGGCCAGCGTCCCAGGCAGCCAGCATCGCAGGTCGGTGCACGCCGTAGCGGTCGAAGAGATCCGCTATCGGCCGTGCTCGGCTGGCCAGTGCGACACCCGCCGGCAGCCGCTCACGGCTGAGACGCGAATCGAGTCCCGGTGGCGGTTCGGACAGCACCTCGAGCACGCTCCACACGAGCCGGTCGACCTGCCATGGATCGTCCTGGTCGGCGGGGCCGCCCGCGTCGCGGAGGCCGTCGTCGTGGACGATGTCGTCCTGGTCACCGCGGCCGACCTGTGCACTGTGGGCGCGCAGCACCGTCCAGCGCAGCGACCCCGGGAAGGGCATCTCGACGTTCGCGACGATTCCGTCGCCGTGGCCTCCGGCACCGAGTCGCAGGGACAGCTGGTGGCGCAACCAGCTGCGGAACCCGAGCGATGGGACCGAGACCCACTCCGAGGCGAACGGATCCGCCAGCGGCACGCGCAACTGCGCTACGAGGACATCGAGGAGGTCCTCGGGCCGGTCGGCCACCTGTACGCGCAGCATCGTCCCAACCTAACGGGAGGGTGCGACAGGGCTGCGCTGCCGCTTCTCCGAGGGTGTGCACCGCTTGGAGAGCTCGAGTCACAGCGAGCGTGCTCCCGCGCTCCGGCGTTGGGGGCTGCGTACCCGAGGTGACTACGAAAGGTCACCCTTGACTGAATTCAGTCTGTGATGAATCCTTGAGCCGTGGCCACCTCTCTGAAACCGCTCACCGTCGACGACAGGGCGATCAACGGCGCGCGGTCCGTGACACCGGACCCGGCCGGACCGCCGATGGTCGACATGTCGACCCTGGCCCGCGTCGGCACAGCGCTGGCCGACGACACCCGTCGGCGGATCCTCGTCGCCCTCCTCGACGGTCCGAGCTATCCCTCGGAGCTCGCCGACGGGTTGGGCCTGACACGGCCCAACGTGTCGAACCACCTGTCGTGTCTGCGCGGGTGTGGCCTGGTCGTCGCCGAGCCCGAAGGTCGCCGTCAGCGATACCGCCTGAGTGACCCTTCGCTCACCCAAGCCCTCTCCCAGCTGTGCGGGCTGGTGCTCGATCCGGCGCGCGGATGCGAACACGAAGAGGAAGCGCCGTGAGCACCGGGGTAGAACTGGCACACAACCAGGACCTCCGCCGGATGCGACGGATCGCGTTGTCGCTCGCCTGGGCGACTGTTGCGTGGAACGTGATCGAGGCAGTCATCGCCATCGCGGCGGGAAGCGCTGCGGGGTCGGTGGCGCTGGTCAGCTTCGGTTTGGACTCGACGATCGAGGTGGGCTCGGCGCTGGTGATCATCTGGCAGTTCAGCGGCCTGGACGAGCGACGCGAAGCGCTGGCGCTGCGCCTCATCGGGGTCAGCTTCTTCGCTCTCGCCGCCTACGTCGGAGTCAGGGCTTTGCTCGATCTCGTCTCGTCCTCCGGACCCGAGTCGTCACCGGTGGGCATCGGGCTCGCCGCGCTGTCACTCGTCGTGATGCCCGTGCTGGCCACGGCCAAGTCACGCGTCGGGCGACGGATGGGGTCCCCGACGGTCAGCGCTGACAGCCGCCAGACCTGGTTGTGCACCTCCCTGTCCGCGGTGCTGCTGGTCGGCCTGGTGCTCAACACGGCATGGGGCTGGTGGTGGGCCGATCCGATCGCGGGTCTCGTGATCGCAGGGCTCGCCGTGCGCGAGGGCGTCGAGGCCTGGAACGGCGAGTCCTGTTGTGACTGACATGACCACCCGCGCACTGATCGCCCTGGGCATGGAGGCTGTGTTCCTCTGCGCGGCCTTCGGGTGGCGGTCGCTGGCGCAGTGGCGCCGCACCGGGTCGAGCGGGTTCGTGCGTCCTCGCGGTGACGCCGCGTCCGCAATCCCATCTTCAGTGCCATGGTCCTCGCCGTGGCCGGGCTTGTCCTGTTGGTCCCGAACCTCCTCAGCGTCGCGGCGCTCGTGGTCCTGGTGGTTGCGGTGGTCCTCCAGGTGACTTACGTGGAGGAGCCCCACCTGCGACGTGTGCACGGCGAGAGCTTCGATCAGTACCGACGCAGCGCCGGGCGGTTCCTGCCCCGCCTCGTCCGGGGCAGCACGCAATGAGCCAGCGGGCTCGCGGGGCCGTATCATCGATCGGTGCGCAACCACCTCCACCAGCGATCGGCGACGATCGTCGCCGCAACCACACTCGCGGTTCTGTCGGTTGGATGTTCGGGCACCACCCGCGCCGCACTCGTGGAGGACCCGGCAGGGGCCCTTCTTTCGACAAGTGTCGTGAACGCCACCGGTAGTACCGCTGGCACCGAAACGCCGAGCACCGTTCCGAATCCTCCTTCGACCACCGAGTCCAGCGACGCACCGGCACCGGAACCCGCGCCCACGACCTCCACCTCGGCGGTCCCGGCTATGACCACCACCACGATCCAAGGGCGCACCGGGGTGTTCGTGAGCGCTCCCGGAACGACCGCCGTGGTCGGCTCAGGGCCCGTTCACACGTACTCGGTTGAGGTCGAGGAGGTCCTCGGTCTCGACCCCTCCCAGGTGGCGGGCGTGGTCGACCGGACACTCGCCGATCCGAGGAGCTGGATCGCAGACGGGTCGGTCGGCTTCCAGCGGGTCACGCAGGGAGCAGACATCGAGATCATCGTCGCATCACCCGCCACGGTCGACTCGAGGTGCCTGCCCCTCAACACGATCGGTCAGTACAGCTGCCGCTCGAACAGCTCGGTGAACATCAACTCCGACCGGTGGTCGGGGGCGACCTCGGACTGGACCCTCGGCATCGATGCCTACCGCGCCTACGTGATCAACCACGAGGTCGGCCATGCGCTCGGCCACGGTCACAGGAGCTGCCCCGGCGCGGGTCAGCCGGCTCCGCTGATGATGCAACAGACCAAGGGCCTCGCGGGCTGCGTGGGGAACCCGTGGCCGTTCCCCAAGGCATGAGACCACGAGGCGTCGCCCCGGGGTCGGTGCTGATCCTGGGAGGCCGCAGCGAGATCGGCATCGAGGTGGCCGAACGGCTCGCGACGGGTCGAGTGGTGGTCCTCGGCGCTCGCAGAGCGCACGACCTCGTGGAACAGAGCGAGCTGTTGCGCCGAGCCGGGGCAACCGAGGTCCACTGCTTCGAGTTCGACGCCGATGACCTCGCGGATCACGCCACCCTCCTCGGCGAAGTCGCGGAGCGCCATAAGCCCATCGCGGTCGCGGTGGTCGCGTTCGGGATCCTCGGGGACCAGGCGCGCGCCGAGAGCGACCCCGACCACGCGACCGCGATCCTGCGAACCGACTTCGTCGCCCAGGTGAGCGTTCTCACCGTGTTGGCGAACGTGATGCGAGAAGCCGGAGCCGGCCAGATCGTGGTGTTCTCCTCGGTCGCCGGGGTCCGGGTACGACGGGCCAACTACGTCTACGGCTCGGCCAAGGCCGGCCTCGACGGCTTCGCGAGCGGGCTCGCCGATGCCCTGTGGGGCAGTGGCGTGTCGTTGTTGTTGGTGCGGCCCGGGTTCGTGATCGGTCGGATGACCCACGGCATGGACCCCGCTCCCCTGTCGAGCACACCCGATCAGGTCGCGGACGCGGTGGTGGAAGGTCTGCGCAACCACCGCCGGGTTGTCTGGGTGCCGGGTGCGCTGCGTTGGCTGTACGCGGTAGCGCGGATCGTGCCCCAGGGGGTGTGGCGCCGTTTGCCGAGGTGAGCGCAACGGATCCGATCCTCCCGGTCACCCTTCCCGACAGCCGAGTTCACAGGTGGAGCGCAAAGCACTGAGCCGCTCGAAGGGCCGCGCGGTGATCCCATGACGGGTCGGCATGTTCAGGCGCTGATCCGTCCGTCCTCGATGTGCACGGTGCGGTCCGCGTAGTGCACGATCCGTTCGTCGTGGGTGACCATCACCGCAGCGGTGCCCCGGGACTTCATCTCGTCGCGGATGAGCTTGACCACCTGGTCACCGAGCTGCGAGTCGAGCGACGAGGTGGGTTCGTCGAACAGCACCAGGTCCGGGTTGTTCATCAGCGAGCGGCCGATCGCGACACGCTGTTTCTGTCCACCCGAGAGCTGCGAGGGCAGGTTGTTGCGACGATCGCTGAGACCGAGCTCCTCGAGCAACTGGTCGGCGCGCTGGTCGGCGTCGCTGCGCCCGCCAGGTCCGCCCGAGAGCTCGTGGACCACCAGCAGGTTCTCCCGGGCGGTCAGGAACGGAACGAGGTTGACCGTCTGGAACACGAACCCGACCGAGCTCCGCCGGAAATCGGTCAGGTCGCGCGACGAGAACCCGGAGATGTCGGAACCACCGACCACCACGGTTCCCTCGGTCGCGCTGAGCAGGCCCCCGGCGATCGAACACAACGTCGTCTTGCCCGAACCCGACGGACCGATCAGCGCCACCAACTCGTCGGCTGCGACCTCGAGGTCCGCGCTGTCGAGCGCAACGACCTCCTCGTCGCCCACCTGGTAGGTCTTGCGGACACCGGTCATCACCAGAGCCGCCCTACCGCCGGCGGACCGCGCATCGTCCGAGGCGCCACCCAAGGAGGAGTCCGTGTGGCCGCTGTCTGTGTGGCCGCTGTCGGCATGGCCAGGGTCGGCATGACCAGGGTCGGCATGACCAGGGTCGGCATCGCCCAGGTCTTCGTGACTTGTGTCGGCATGAACTGGGTCGGCATCGCCCGACCCAGGGTCGTCGGTTTCAGAACTGTTCAATGTCGCCTCCGGGGATTGCGTGAGCGAGAGTCAACTTTCAGGCTCCGATCGCCGATGCGGGATCGACCTTCAGCACGCGTCGCAGCGAGAACGCGCTGCCGATCACCGCGGCCACGAGCATCAACGCGACGCTCGCCACTATGCGCCCGGGGGTGACCGTGAACGGTATGGATCCGGCGGGTATCACCGCATCGAGCACGATCGATCCGGCCACACCCACGAGCGCTGCGGCGACGGTGACCGCCACCGCCTGGGTGAGCACGCCGAGGAACAGCGAACCGCTCGAGGCCCCCAGGGCCTTGAGGATCCCGTAGAGACCGAGGCGCTCGATCGTGATCAGCGCGAAGAACAGCGCAACCACCACGAGCGCCACCAGCGCGGTGACACCGATGATCTGGTTGAACGTGGATCGCTGCTGGCTGACCCCGGGCAGCGCCTCGGTGGCGTCCTCGATCGTGAGCGACTCGGTCGCGTCGTGGGTGGCGGAGTCGATCCCCTTGGCAACCGACTCGGGCTCCCCGTCTGCCTCGACGATCAGCGCCTGCACGGTCTCACCCGGCGCGGCACCGGGACGGTTCTGCGTCACCACGGTACGCCAGGTGTCGAGTGAGCCCCACAGGCTGGCCTGGCCCGAATACCGGGTGTCGTCGACGAACCCCACGATCTCGACCCGGGAGCGTCCGGGTCCCAGCAACAGAGAATCGCCGGTGTCGAATCCCTCGGCACGCAGAGCCGAATCGGCGATCACCTTCCCGGGCGGTGGCGCCTCGGCAGGCAGCCCGCGGGGAGCGAGCTGGTAGCCGAACAGCACCGTGGAGACGAGCTCACGGGACTCCGGTCGGTCACCCGGGCGGGCGCCGAGTTGCACGCTGCCGAGGCCGCCCACCGATCCCACCCCCGCCACCTCGGCGACCTCCGCCCGGAGCTCGGGGGTGATCCGGCTGCGCACCAGCGACTCGCGTGCGTTCGCGGAGTAGACGATCAGATCGCCCTGCTGTGCTCGGTAGGCGCCGGTGGAGGAACCCAACAGGCCATCGAGCAGCGCTCCGAGGAACATCAACAACAGCGCGATCAGCGTGAGGATCGCGCCTGCCACCACGAAGCGACCCGGCCGACGGAACAGCTCGCGCAGGGCGAGTCTCACCTCACACCTCCGCCGGCGGTGGCGTCGATCGGATCGATGCGCAGCACCCGCCGCAACGACACCGCGGCGCTCACCAGCCCGAGCACCAACAACAGCACCGACCAGAACACCACCGTCGCGGCGTCGAAGCGCAGGGACAGCCCACCGACACGCGACTGGGACAACGGGAAGTACATCGCGATGCCCAACAGCAGGCTCAACCCGATCACGATCAGCACCTGGACCACCAGGGCGCGCGCGAGAGTCGCCTTGCGCGCTCCGATCGCCCGCAGCAGGGTCAGCGAGTCAACCTTCTGGAGGGTGAGGATCAAGAAGAACAGCCCGGTCACCAGCGGAACGACCAGGCCGTAGAGCAGGAAGATGAGGCTGAACGACTGGCGGACCTGCGCGACTCCCGGGCTCTCATCCGCAGCGTCGGCCCGGGTCAGCGCCTCGGCATCGGGCGAGGAGTCGTTGATGACCGCCACCGCGCGGTCAGCACTCACGCCCTTTGCCGGTTCGACCGCCAGGCCGTTCGGGAGGATCTCGCCGGCGTCGGGGTTGACCGCACGCACCGCCTCGTCGAAGGTCCCGAGGTCGGTGAACAGGGTCGGAGTGACGCTGAGCTGGATGTCCTGCGCGATGCCCACCACCTCGAGCTCCACGCCGGGCGACCCGGGGGCCGCGACGACGCTCACGGTGTCACCGACCTCGAAGTCCGCGTCGCTGCCGACCGCCTCACCGGCGTCGGCGAGCCGCCTGCCCGCGCTCAACGTGGTGGGCGCGAACAGCTCCTCGTCGTCGGTGCCGAGGATCGCCGCGTCGGTCTCCTCGCCTCGCTCGACACGCACGGTGAAGGTGCTCTGGCCGACCCGGGCCACCGCTCCAACCTCATCGAGCGAACGGATCGCCTGTTCCATCGGCGGCGGGATCAGGCTCCCCTGAAGCGTGCGCTGACCGTCGACGCTGTAGACGAGCACCGGGGCGCTCTGGTTGCGGATCGCGCCCACGAAGGAGGTGATCAATCCGTCCTGGAGCGCCTGTTGGAACAGGATCAGGAACACGAGCAGGCCGATCGCGCCGACCAGCAGCCCGAAGCGCAACATCGCGCGCCGCATCTCGCGCAGAGCGAGGAACACCTCAGATCGGCCCGTGGGTCGTCACCACGACGACGTGGTGGACAGGTCGGGAGGTGGTCGAGCACATCCGGGCGAGAGTAACGGCCGTTCGCCCGCCCACGCGATCAGAGGGTCGCGTCAGTGGTCGAACAGGACACGCAGCACAGAGTCGACATGTGCGGCTGTGTCCGGGTCTGTTCGGCCGAGCCTTTGCACGAACCGCGCGACGTTCACTGACCGTACCAACTCGCATTGTGCGTAGCTCGTCTTGTCCAACCCGTTGAGCTCAGTGGGGTCGATCTCCACATGCAGTGAGAGCCCCCGGCCGGTGGTGCTCAACGGGACGACGATCCTGAAGGGTAAGGAGTCCCTGAACGTCTCCGGCGGTCCCACGACCACCGCGGGACGGTGGAACGCCGGCTCACCCGGGAACGGATCGCCGAAGTCGACCAGCCAGAGCTCTCCGGGCGAAGCCGTCACCTGATGCCGTCTGTCACCGAGGTCGTCTCGGCCTCCGACAGGTAGTCATTCCAGGCCACGGGATCCTTGCGGAGCACCTCCAGCTCATCGTTGACCCGATCTGCGAAACGCCTCCGTCTGAGCGCCTCGGTCGCAGCGCGGACCGTGTCCACCAGGGAATCGCCCGATGCCTCGCTCAACTCGAGGAGCCTTCGATGGGTCTCGATGTCCACCCGGATGGTTGTCGTTGCCATCCCCTTAAGTCTACATGTTGTAGACATCGACCCACCTCTCACCCACCGTGGCGTGGACGCGTCCGTGGACGCGCCATGACCACTTTGAGCGCGATATTCGGCTCTCGGATGGCTGTCACACCCTCGTGTCATGCTGGTCGCGCGAGCGCGACCAGCATGACGGCAGCACTCCTCGATCGTGCTCGATCGCGAAAGGCGCATCCGTCGGACCCACGCACCGCACAGAGCGCCCAAGCGGGCGTGACCGAGCGGTGTGAGCCGCCGTCCAAAGGTCGCCGACCGTTTCGTTCCTGCCCCTCACGACTCCGGGG
>CAYVYG010000004.1:25932-27953 GCA_964454385.1 uncultured Microthrixaceae bacterium | reverse complement strand
CGCGGTGCGCGGTGAGCTCGATGATGACGAGGCGCGTGCGCGTGTGCACGCGGCCTTCGGGGTCGTGAACTCCGCGGTGGACATCCCGACGGCGTTGCCGCCCGGTCATCGCCGGGCGATCGTCGTGCAGATGGTCACAAGGATCCTGCTCGGCACCTGAGGCGGTGGTCATGTCCCCTGTGGGGGGTGCTTTGACCCGTGGTGCTCCCGCCCGGGCGAGCTCACCACCGATGCGCAGGTGGTGAAGCAGCGTTCACATCAGGTCCAGAGCCAGGAGAGCACCAACTGCGGGCAATCCTGGTCATTTACACGGCAAGCCTTGTCATTTGTACATGAAAGTGTATGATCGTTAATTCATGACTGATCGAGATGCGAGCGAACGCCAGGTGGCGCACCGGTCCTCAGCCGGAGGGCTTCGACCGCATCGAATGGACGCGAGGTCGTGCGGGTGAGAACCAAGCGGGGGATCCTCGCCTACGGGGCCTATCTGCCCGTCCACCGACTGCGACGCGAGTTGATCGCCTCCGCGACCGGTACCCCTGCGGATGGCCATCGCTCGGTCGCCTATCACGACGAGGACACGACGACTCTCGGGGTGGAGGCCGCGCGCCGCGCGGTGGCGTCCGTTCCCGATGCCGCGCGTGAGTCGCTCCGGGCGTCCGTCTTCGCGACGACGCGTCCTGCCTATCTGGAGAAGACCAACGCGTCGGCGATCCACGCCGCGCTCGGCCTCCCGCAGGGGGTTGGCGCGTACGACATGGTCGGCTCGGTGCGTTCGGGGATGGGGGCCCTGCGCAGCGCCATCGGATCGAACGAGCCGACCCTCGTGGTCATGAGCGACATCCGCAGCGGGCGCCCCGGCAGCAGGGACGAGCGTGACGGGGGTGATGGGGCGGCCGCGCTGGTCTGCGGAGCCGAGTCGCCGGGCGTGCCCGTCGTCGCCGAGGTCCTCGGCATGGGTGCCGCGACGGTCGAGATGCTGCACCGCTGGCGCCTCCCCGGCGAACAGGTCGCCCGGACCTGGGAGGAGCGGTTCGTCGATCACGTGTACACGCCCCTGCTGACCGCCGCGATCGGCGACGCGTTGGACGAAGCGGCCGTGTCCGTGGGGATGGTCGACCACCTGATCGTGACCGGGACGCACAGCCGCGCGGCGGCGACTGTCGTGCGATGTTGCGGGTTCGCCAGCGAGGTGCTCGTCGACGACCTGGGCTCACGGGTGGGCAACGCCGGGGTCGCGCACCCCGGCATCCTGTTGTGCGCGACCCTCGAGAATGCCGAACCCGGGGCGATCATCCTGGTCGTCACAGCGGCCGACGGTATCGATGCGATGGTCTTGCGTGCCACGGATGCGGTGGCCGCGACATCCCCCGGTCGAACCGTCGAGCAACAGGTTGCATCCGGTCGGGACGATCTGACCTACCACGACTTCCTCGTGTGGCGGGAGGAGCTGCGTCCCGAGCCCCCTCCACGCCCGCGGCCCGCACCACCCGCTGCGCCTCCCTCGCTGCGTTCGATGGAGTGGAAGTTCGGCTTCGTCGGGAGCCGCTGCACCAGCTGCGGCTCGGTGCACCTGCCACCCGCACGCGTGTGTTCGTCCTGTCGAGTAGGCGATGCGATGGAGCCGGCTCCGCTGATGGATCGCCCCGCCGTGGTTGCCGCGTTCGCGATCGACCGTCTCGCCTCATCGCCCGGCGGATCGATCGTGACGGCCGTGCTCGACTTCGACGGCGGTGGCCGCTTCGAGTGCGAGGTCACCGCCGGTGCGGGCCGGCCGTTGCAGATCGGTGATCGGATGGAGATGACCTTCCGGCGACTGTTCACCGCCGAGGGAATACACGACTACTTCTGGAAGGCCCGCCTGGCCGGAGGTGCCCTCTGATGGTTGGGAGCATCACGGATCGGGTCGCCATCGTGGGTATGGGATGCACCCGGTTCGGTGAGCTGTGGGATCGATCGCTGGATGATCTGCTCATCGATGCCACCAGTGAGGCGCTCGACTCGGCAGGCCTGCCGATGGA
>CAYVYG010000004.1:0-25922 GCA_964454385.1 uncultured Microthrixaceae bacterium | reverse complement strand
AGCAGTCGATGCGTTCTGGCTCGGCACCATGGTGTCCGGGTCCAGCGGGCTCACCCTCTCGCGCGCGCTCCAGCTCGACTACAAACCGGTCACCCGGGTGGAGAACTACTGCGCCACGGGATCAGAGGCGTTCCGCAACGCCTGTTACGCGGTCGCGTCGGGTGCCTACGACGTTGCGATGGCAGTTGGTGGCGAGAAGCTGAAGGACAGCGGACACTCGGGGCTCGGGCTCAGACAAGGCGTGATGAACCCTGACGACGGTGCCAGGGTCGAGTCGAGCACACCCGCCATGTTCAGCCGGATCGTTCCCGTCTACGCGCACCGCTACGGCGTCTCCGAGGACGATCTGCGCGATGTCCTGTCGCGGCTCGCGTGGAAGAACCACCGCAACGGGTCGCTCAACCCACGCGCCCACTACCAGCGGGAGATACCCCTGGAGGCGGTTCTGAGCTCACCGGTGGTCGCCGACCCGCTCCATGTTCTCGACTGCTCCGGGGTCAGCGATGGTGGCGCAGCAGCGATCGTGGTGCGCGCAGAGGATGCCCTTCACTTCACCGACGTGCCGATCTATGTGAAGGCCATGTCCTTCGTGGCCGGACCGGGGAGCGTCCGGGACCCCATGTTCGACTACACCTCGATGCCGGAGGTCGTTCGGTCTGCCAGAGAGGCCTATGAGCAGGCTGGCATCCGCGAGCCTCGGGAGCAGCTGGCCATGGCAGAGGTCCACGACTGCTTCACGCCCACCGAGCTTCTCCTCATGGAGGACCTCGGGTTCTCGGCGCGCGGTCACGGCTGGGAGGACATCTCCGCGGGCGTGTTCGATCTCGAGGGCGAACTGCCGGTCAACACCGACGGAGGGCTCAAGAGCTTCGGTCACCCCATCGGCGCGTCCGGCCTGCGGATGCTGTTCGAGTGCTGGTTGCAGCTGCGAGGTGAGGCCGGGCCGCGCCAGGTCCGAAACGAACGGACCCTGGCTCTCACGCAGAACCTCGGGGGACCAATCGGGGACTGTGTGTCGTTCGTATCGATCGTCGGTTCGGAGCTGTCGTAGCGATGTCCGACCGGAAAGGGGGGTAGGAGCGTGCAGTTCTCACGAGAGAGGTCGTGGTACCCATGACGGATACGGTCGGTTTCGGACGTGCGCTCACGGAGCGGGCAGAAGCACATCCGCACAGGGTCGCGGTGTCGCTTTCCGGTGCGCAGTTGACCTACGCGGGTCTCGAGAGCAGCGCGAACCAACTGGGACGCGTGCTCATCGAGCGCGGCGTCCACCCCGGTGAGGTCGTTGCGATCGTTCTGCCGACGTCGCTCGCCTACATCGAGTTGGTGTTCGCGGTGTGGAAGATCGGTGCTGTCCCGCTTCCGCTCAACCCCCGTCTGCCCGACGGAGAGTTGCGCGCCCTGTTGGACCTGGCCGGAGCCCGGCTCGTTGTCGGCGAGTCCGGGGACTCGCTCGAGGAGCTCAGGGAGTCCTCGGGCGCGTGCAGCGCAGCGCCCCACGATGACATCGCCAACGATCCCTGGAAGGCGATCGCCACCGGAGGTAGCACCGGTCGTCCCAAACTGATCGTCGATGGGGCCAACGGACCCGCTGGAATGGCGATGGCCGGCGGCATCCTCGGCCTCCGTGCGGACCAGATCCAGCTCCACACGGCGCCGCTGTGGCACAACGGACCGTTCGTGATGGCGCTGGGCCACATCACCATGGGTGGCACCGTGATGATGCAGCCCCGCTTCGATGCGTCGGCATGGTTGGACGCCATGGAGCGGGAACGTGTGGGGTGGGCCTACGTCGTGCCGACGATGCTGCACCGATTGTCCCGCCTTCCTGAACACCAGCTCGAAGGGCGCGACCTCTCGGCGCTCGAGGTCCTCTTCCACACGGCGGGTCCCTGTCCGCCGTGGTTGAAGCGATGGGCGATCGAGTACTTCGGGGCCACGCGGGTTCTCGAGCTCTACGGTGCAACCGAGGGCGGCGCCGCGGGAAGCACGCTCATCCGCGGCGACGAGTGGCTCGATCACCCGGGTTCCGTCGGCCGTCCTCTCGCCCCGGGAACGCTGCTGAAGATCGGTGATGATGCCGGCACGGAACTGCCCGTCGGACAGGTCGGCCTCGTGTGGATGAATCCGGTCGGGGGGCTCTCCAGCCATTACCGGGGCGCTGAACTGTCGATGACCGATGGTTACTACTCCGTCGGTGACCTCGGCTGGGTCGACGACGCTGGTTACCTCTACCTGGCCGACCGCAGGACCGACATGGTGGTGAGCGGTGGCGTCAACATCTTCCCCGCGGAGGTGGAGGCCGCCCTGCTCGAACACCCTTCGGTGGCCGACGCGGTCGTGGTCGGGGTTCCCGACGACGAATGGGGAAATCGGGTCCATGCGATCGTGCAACTGGAGCAAGGCGCGTCGATCCAGGTCGAAGGCGCGCTGGCTGAACACTGTCGCGAGGCTCTCGCCGGACACAAGGTTCCGAGGTCATGGGAGGTCGTGTCGGAGTTGCCGAGGGATCCGAGCGGCAAGATCCGGCGTGGACAGCTCCGTTGCGAGCGGATCGGAACGCAGCATTGAGCACGGCCCGTGCGTTGTGCCACCCGTCGGGCTTGCAACCGCACCGGGGCCGGGTCGTCCGGAGCTCGCCAGCTTCCACAGATCTCCGAATGAGCATCCATCTCATCCAGCAAGGGGGGAATCCCACATGCGTGCAACACATCCAGAACCGAACCTTCGTCGCTGGCTGGCGATCGTCGCTGCAGCGGCTCTCACCGCCGCTCTCGCGGCTTGCGGGTCGCAAGAGGGCGCAGAGGAGTCCGCTGCGATCGATGAAACCGGGACCTCGGCGGTCCCCCTTGACGGTCCGCCGGTGCGGGTGATGGTCTACACCGCGATGAGCGGTGGCCCGACGCCCTACCCGGAGGCGGTGGTCGGTGCTCGGGCCGCGGCCAAGGCCGTCAACGACGGCGGAGGAATCGGCGGGAGTCCGATCGAGGTCACCGAGTGTGACATCGGCGCCGACCCGAACGGCCCGGTCCAGTGCGCCAGGCAGGCGGTGGACGAGAAGCTCGCGGCGGTTGTCGGATCGCTGGACACCACGGGTGACTCGCTCGCGATCCTCCAGGAAGCCGGGATACCCTCGGTCTCGCCGTTCCCGCGGCGAGCGGAGCTCGCCACAGCGGTTTCCTATCCGGTGACCACAGGGGGCATGGCCCTTGTCGCCGGTGCGGTGACAGCGCTGGCCGACCAGGGCCACGAGCGCATAAGCGTCGTCTACAGCGATCTGCCGGGTGCGGCGGCGACGGTCGAGTTCATCAGCAAGTTCAGCGCGGAGACGCGTGGCGTGCAGATCCGCATGGTCGCAGTTCCCCAACCGAGTAGCGATCTCGCACCGTTGGTGGCCGATGCGAGCCGTGATGCCGACGGCATCGCGATCGTGACCTCCCCGACGGACGCCGCGAAGTTCGTGGCTGCCGCTCGACAATCCGGAGTCACCTTGCCGCTCTCAGGGCACACGATCGCGTTCGATGAGGCGACGATAGGAGAGCTCGGCGATGCGGTGGACGGAGTCCTCGTCGCGACGACCTTCAAGCCATCGACACTCGAGGGTGATGAGACGGTGGAGGAGTTCAACGCCGAAATGGACGCCATCGACGAGGATGCGCGCCGGAACGAGATCTCGATGGGAGCGTGGATCGGTGTCAAGCTCATCGCGGCGGTCGCCGAGGACCTGCCGAGTGTGGACGCCCCCTCGCTCGTGGCAGCGCTCGATGCGGTCGACCAACTCGATCTCGGGCTCATGCCGCCTGTGAGCTTCTCGGACCCCGTTGAGATCGTCCCCGGCCTGAACCGGGTGTTCAACACGACGGTGATGTACACCGAGGTGGATGGTGGTGCCCTGCATCCCATCGACGGGCAGTTCGTCGATGTGTTCGAGTCCGATTGATGGAATCGCAGCTGCTTCGTTGACGGAGACGCTGCAACGACCACACCCTCAGTAGCCGAAGGGTTCCCCGCGCTCGTCCTTCTCGGCGGCCTTCGCGCCGTAGGAGAGGATGATCGCCGGCAGAAGCACGATCGAACCGGCGGCCATCAGCACCACGATCGTGGTCACGAGCCAGGTGGGCAGCTGCGCCACGAGCGCTATGACGAAGAGCACCATCGCGAGCGCGAAGCACGCGTAGCCGAAACGCTGACCTGCCGAGGTCAGCCGCAGGAGCCTGGCCCTGCGCTGCGCAACGGGGTCGGGCTCCGTGCCGGGGGTTCCGGGCGCGCTAGGTCCACGGGGGGTGTCGGCGGTCCCGTCGGGGTCCTCGTTCACAGGCACAGCCTGACCGCTTCGGGGGTCGCATGTGCAATCACCCCCTCGGGCCAACCCCGTAGGCACCGACCGACCGCAGGCGCAGACCCGCAAGTCCTGACCGCAAGCTGGCTTGTCGGGTCGGTTGATGCTCTTGTGGAGGGTGGATAGCCTGAGCGTCAAAGGGCATGGCGATTGCCGAGACGTCACAAGACAGCATGTGAGCGGTGGCACGAAGCGCCGCGGTCGCCGTAGCGACAGGGGAGAGGAGCCCGATGGACGGACGGCTGTATGTCGACTACTGCGGTGAGGACATCGTGCGCGAGCCCGGGGAGTCCCTGGGCTTCGGACGCGAGGCCGATCTGGTGATCGACTCCAACCCGTATCTGCACAGGGTGCTGGGGACCTTCGAGCACCGCGATGGCCACTGGGTGCTGTCCAATGTCGGCAAGGCGATCGCGCTGAACGTCGCGGACCGGACAGGACCCACCTCGGCGGTGCTGGCGCCGGGCCGTTCACTCGGTCTCGAGATGGCCGAGTTCACCGTCTCGTTCGTCGCCGGCCGGACCCGTTACGAGCTGGACGCCGCCCTCGAGGAGGTCAGGTCACCCGCGGAGATCGACTTCGAGCGCCTCGGTGGACAGCGCACCCTCGAATGGGGAGTGGTCGAGCTGAACCCCGAACAGAAGCGCCTGCTGGTCGATCTCGCAGCGCACCGACTGCGCGATCCGCACGCCGATCCGACCGATGCACCACCGAAGGCGACCTGCGCGCACCGCCTCGGCTGGTCTCTGTCGAAGTACAACCGCAAGTTGGATCATCTGTGCGAGAAGCTGGACCGCGCCGGTGTTCCGGGTCTCTGCGGGGTCGACGGCGACCAGGCCTCCCAGCGTCGCCGGACCCTGGTGGACCACGCGTTGGCTGTGGGGTTGGTCGGGACCGAGGACCTGGTGCTCCTGGATGCGCCGCCCGGGGTCGCCTGAGGGCAACGGCCGGGTGCGGTCAGCAGGTTCGCCGTTGAAGCTCCGCTGGGCCCGCCGCGCAGGACCGCCTCAGTGCGCTATCTGGATGATCTCAGCACGGCCGCGGTGGACCAACCAGCCGCGTCCGGGTGCGGTCGGGACGTCGTCGCGGGCCCGGAGGTCGTGGTGCAGGACGTCGCCGTTGTCGTGGGCGTCATCACCCAGCAGGATTCCGGTGCGCATGGATCGCAGCTGGGTGACGGCATCGTCGTAGCTTCGTAGCAACCCGAGCGGATCCGCTGCAGCGACCATCCGCAGCGCGGATGATCCCGGATCCGTGATCGCGTCGTGCAGCAGGCTCGCTGTCCCGGGGTCGTCGATGACCCTGTCGAGGTCGTCGATCAGCACCAACACGCGTCCCGTGGGGTGCTGCGCGGCGACGTGTGGAACCGATTCGAGGTTCGAGCCATCCTCGGACGCGTCGACCACCACGATCCCATGGCGCTCCGCCGATGCTGCGATCGTGCGCAACGTCGTCGTGCGACCGCTGCCGGGTGGACCGCAGATCAGCGCGTGGGCGTCGGAGAGGTCGATGCAGCTCGGGCGCAGGTCGTGCGCCGCGATGCCGATCGGAAGACACCACGGTCGGTCCTGCGCCGCGGCGCTCTGCCCGCTCAGCTCCGACAACGGGATCTCACGAGCAAGGCGTCTCGGCGGGTTCGCATGGCCCTTCGGAGGTGGCGCCGGCCGCGCCACCTGGACCCAGTGCCCACGGACCCGGGCGCGCCCCGGTGGGAGATCGAACCCGGCGAGCTCGGCGGGAGCGTCCACCATCGTTGCCTCGTCCTCGTCAAGAACCCTGTGCGCGATGCGCTCACCGAGGTGGCACAACAAGGACTGGGGAACCTCCATCCTCCGCCGTGCCGAGACCGCGACCACCAGATCGCGACGGCGCGCATCACTTGCCAGCTCGATGAGCGCCGAGGTCGCCCATCCGCGGTTCACCGACTCCTGGGCAGCCTCGAACGCGCCGAACCCATCGAGCAGCAACAGCCGCCGCGCCCGGTGCAGCGCCCCGCCGTTCGTCGATCGACTACCGGTGTGGTTGTCGCCGGGGCCCTCGAGCAGCTCCTCGAGCAGGCGCCGCAGCGGTTCGTGGTCGCTCGCGTCCACCACCTCGCGCACCGATGGGCCCCCGGCCAGCGATCCGAGGCCCCCGGTCGCGTCGATGGCGTGGATCTCCCAGCCACCCTGGCGGGATGCCGCATCAGCGATCGCGAGCAGCGTGGTGCTGACACCGCTTCCCGGGACCCCGGTGACGAGCACCCCGGCCGTTCGGTCCGGGTCGATGCCGAACGGCTCGCGCATCTGGGACTCGGGACGGTCACGGATCCCGATGACCAGCGGCACGACTACACCGTCGGCCGCGGTCTGCTCGCAGTGCCCGGTGAGCTCTTCGGGCTCCAGGAGCTCCGGTAGGGGAGGGGGAACCGGGCGGTGCGGGACCGTCGAGGCGCACGCCTCCGCTGCGGAGCGGATCGCCGATACGAGAGCCACGATGTCCTCGGCTGGTCCGTGGGGATCCGCGGACGCGCCCGCGGGTGCTGTCCCGCGGGCATCAGCGGAGCGGCCCGGGGGCGCGGACGCCCGGGGTTCCGCAGTTGCGCCGTGGAGCCGCCGTACCCGCAACCCGGGGCGCCCGCGTGAGTGACCACCGCTGTAGGCGACCTGGGTCCGGACCAGTTCGTCGTGACCGAGGCGTACCAGCGCGCGGCCGGGAACCCCGCGCGGGAGCCCTGCTGCGAGCGGGGAGTCGATCACGTCGGTGCTGTCGTCGGCATCGGGTAGCCGCAGTGCTATGCGCAGCGAGGTGTTGGCGCGGATCGCGTCGCTGATGACGCCGGTCGGTCGCTGGGTGGCGAGGACCAGATGGATCCCGAGGCTGCGACCACGTTGCGCGACGTCGAGCATGCCGTCGAGGAAGTCGGGTACCTCCGCCACGAGGGTCGCGAACTCGTCGATGACGATCGTCAGCGAGGCCGGGCACGCCGGGTCCGCGAGGTCGGCAAGATCGCTCGCGCCCGCGGCTTCGAGGATCGCCTCGCGGCGCCGCAGCTCGGCGCGCAGCGCGGTGAGGGTCCGCCCCGCTCCGTCACCGCGCAGATCGGTGAGCAGGCCCACGCAGTGCGGCAGAGCTGCGAGCGGACCGAACGCGGCGCCGCCCTTGTAGTCGATCAGGAAGAGGTTCAGCTGCTCGGGTGGGTAACGGGCCGCGAGGCCCAACAACATCGTCCTCAGGAGCTCGGACTTGCCCGATCCGGTCGTGCCGGCGACCAGCGCGTGCGGTCCGTCGCGGACCAGGTCCACCGTCAGCACCCCACCGCCTGCGACCGCGCCCAGCGGGAACCGGAGGTGTCGGTCGCCACGCTCGGCGCGGTTGGCGTGCCAACCCGCCAGCACCTCCTCGGCGTCCCGGGGAAGCCCCAACTGCGCGAGACCCACCGCGTCGGGAATCGCACCGGGGCCACCGGGGCCATCGACGCCCGGGGCGAGCCCGGCGAGTCGGCGCGCGCACACCTCGAGCGCATCCGCGCCGACGTGTTCGGCGCTGAGCTCGACCGGCGGTTCGTGGTCGAGCTGCAGGGTGGCTATGCCGTGGTTGTCGACCATGACCACGGCCCGGATCGACTCGGGCAGCCCGATCGTGTCCGCAGCGGTCCAGATGATCGCTTCGGTGGGCCCGTCGCCGTCGCCGTCGGCGCCCGCGGAACCAGCCTCGCGGAGCGACACCGGCCGCTGGTCATGAGCAGAACCGCTGTGGTGACGGTGGACCGTCACCCGGTGCGGCGCCTGCACATCGAGGTGTGGGAGCCAGTCGAACCACCACCAACGCTCATCGGAGCCGAGCGGGCCCCCGGTTCGCTCACCGCCTCCCATCCGCAGCGAGAGCTCACCCGGAGGCACCGTGAGCGCAAGTTGGGCCACCAGCGATGCTGCCAGCGAAGACGCGGTCACCTCGTCGGCGATCACCGCCACGCCTCCGCTCGACGCGAGGTCCACGGTGACCGGACGCGGGGCCGGGTCGTTGTGGGCGCACACCTCGTCGATCTGCGCGCTCAGGTCGGGTCGTGGCAGCGCAGGACGCGTGACGCGGTCGTCGGGCTCCCTGGGAGCGGTACCCAGGCGGACGACCAGGGGAGCGGGGTGCGAGCCGTGGCGCTCCCAGAGCCGATGGCTCGGTGGGTGCGCCCAGGAGATCGCCTCGTGGATGCTCGGGTGGTGGCTCTGGTCGCGGCTCTCCTGTTCGTCACGGCGGCGCTGCAGATCCGATGCGACGTGGTGGAGGACCTCGCGGAAGCGGGCCACCGTGAAGCGGTCCGCCGCTCTCGCCTCGCGCCGGGACTCGATGCCGCTCGCGAGCACGTACACGAACGAGAAGCCCATGAACGCGACCATCAACAGACTCCGTGTCGCAACCCACGCGGCCGCCGCCATCAGCACCGGAACCATCGCGGTGAGCCACGGGAACCCCGGCGCCCGGAAGCGATCCGGTGGCTGGGGCAGATCCACCGTGTCGGGTTCGTGGGGATCCCAGATGCCCCGCGACAACGGGATCCGCCGGGTCGCACCGCCGGGCGTCGGTGGACGGAGCACGTCGGTGAGCTCGATGGTGGCCGTCCACCCCCCGATTCGCACCATGTCGCCGTCGCGCAGCGCTGCGTTGCCCCGCACCGCCGCTCCGTTGACGCTGGGAGAGGCGCCGGCGGCGTCGGTTACCACCACGTCGTGGCCGACGTGGACCGACACCCCGGCGCGCAGCCGGTTGGTTCCGTAGCGGAGCCACGTGGTGCCGGTCCCGGCGTGCAGCGCCACCGGCGAGATCGGGACCTCGTCGCTGTCGGAGCCGAGCGCGCAGCGTACGCGGACCGTCGAACCGTTGCGCGGAGCGGCGCGCGCCGCCTCGTGTGAGCGCTCGAGCAGCGTTCCGTCGACCTCTAGGGTCGACTCGCCGCGTTGTTCCTCGTCGCTGGGCCCCCTGTCGCTGGGCCCCTCACCGTTCAGATGGGCGACGATCGCGTGTGCCAGATCGCCGACGGTCGAGCCGTCGGGCACATCCACGGCGAGGTCGATCGCCCGGGTGCCGCGACCGCCGGTTCCGTCGTCGATGTTCGTGGGGTCGTCGGTGTCTGGCGGATCGCCCCGCAGGTCGATCCGCCAGACGCCTCTGGTTGCCACGGTTCGGTGGTCGCGCAGAGGAGCGGACTACCGGGGTCAGCTGACCTAGCGGCCCGAGGCCTGTTGCTGTTCGGCGACCTGAGAGTTGATGTGCTCACCCGCCTCGCGCAACAGTCGGGCTGCGTCGTTGACGGCCTTGCGGTGCCGACCCTCCCACTGTCCCTTGAACTGATCCGAGTCCTTGCCCTTCCACCAGGTGGATCGCAGCTTGCCGTCGATCTTCTTGGCGGATGCGTCGATGGCGTCAGCCTCGGCGCGCATCGTCTTGGAGAGCTGTGTCATCTGTTCGGGATCGAGACCGAGTTGGGCCATGGTGATCACTTCCTCGTCGTGGGTGTCGTCCCCCGGGCGGGGTGCACCGCAGGTGGGTGCTCCGAGAAGTGAACCGCGGCGCGTCGGCGGTGTCAGCGGGTCGGGTGACCCGGTCGACCCGGTCGAGCTGGTCGAGCTGGTCGTGCTCAGCGGCGAGGTCTGCGATCGCTCGATCGCGATGGGTGCAGGCCCGGCCCCCGACGGGGAGCGGGGCCCCGCCCGAGCGCGGAGAGCGACTGGGAGTAGGAGCCGCGTGAGCCACCGACCACGCCGCTGCGTCCGGGCCCCAGGGCGGACGACCCCCGGGGAGCGCCCGCTCCGCGTCTGATCGAGCGTACCTCGTAGCGTCGCAGCACGCTGGCGGTCACCAGGGCCAGACCCACGAGCCACAACACGTCACCGATGGAGATCACCTGTCCCCACGGCAGGGGGATCACATCTCCCAGGAACCCCAGTGTCGCTCCGTCGGCCACCTCGCGTCCCCCGGTGAGCGAGAGCGACTCGGCGCCGGCGAGGTCGTCGACGATCCCCGAGGAGACCAGGGCACCGGCCGAGGTAGGCATGCCCCAGTTGACGAGGGTGACCAGCAGATTCAGCGCGAACCCCGCTGCGACGAGCACCATGCCACCGGTGTGGACGTTGAGCACCGCGAACGCGCACACGCAGCCGAGAGCCACGATGCGCAGGAGCACTCCCGGTGCGCCCCCGACACCGGCGAGGTCGACCAGGACCATCAGCGCGACACCGCCCGCTCCCAGGAGCGGAAGCACCGGACGCCACTGTGCGAGGTTGTGGAACGATCCTCCCCAGCGAAGGCCCAGCGCAACCCCCACCGCCAGGGCGACCAACGTGGGAAGCAGGGCCATCACCGAAAACTAACCTGTTCGCCGACCGCAGGTGACAGCCGTGGTCCACCGACCGGTGCGAACCGGCAGGCACTTCTCCGAAAGGGATCAACGATGCAAGACCGGACCAGCGGAACCGCCGGCGACGGGGAGCTGCTCTACGCAGTGGAGGATGGCGTCGCAACCATCACGATCAACCGCCCGGAAAGACGCAACGCCCTCAGCTGGGAGGTGCTAACCGGCATGCGCACAGCGGTGGCGGACGCGGGAGCCGACCAGGACGTGCGGGTGGTGGTGATCACCGGAGCCGGTGACCGAGCGTTCTGCGCGGGGGCCGACCTCGGTGGCATGCAGGGCGAATCACACGCGGAGACCCACGCTGCGCGTGGCGAGCTGGCGGCGCTGTTCGACGACCTCTGGTCACTCGGCAAGCCCACGATCGCCCGGGTTCGGGGCTACTGCCTCGCCGGCGGGTTCGGCCTCGCGCTGTCGTGTGACCTCGTGGTCGCGAGCGATGACTCCACCTTCGGAACCCCGGAGGTGAAGGTCGGCCTCTGGCCCTACATGATCACCGTTCCGCTGTGTCGTTCGATGCCTCCCAAGCGGGCACTCGAGTTGATGATGACCGGGCGCCGTATCGATGCCGCCGAGGCGGACCGCTTCGGGTTCCTCACCAGGGTGGTTCCACCCGGGGATCTCGATGCGACCGTGGACGAGCTGTGCGGCGCGCTCTCGGCGGGGTCCCCGTCGGCGATGCGGTTGGGCAGGGACTCGTTCTATGCCACCTGGGACATGGGAGCCCGTGATGCGCTCGCGGTCCTGCACCCGATGCTCACGGTCACCGCCGGCCTCGAGGATGCCACCGAGGGGATCACCGCGTTCCTCGAGAAGCGCGAACCCAACTGGACGGGGCGATGAGCAGCGTCGGCTATCGCAGCGAGGGCCCGGTCGCGACGATCCGGATCTCGCGTCCCGAGCGTCGCAACGCACTCGACCACGCCGCGCTGGTGGAGCTCCACAACGCCGTGCGGCGCGCGCGGGAGGACAACCTGCGGGCGTTGGTCCTCACCGGTGATGACGGCCACTTCTGCGCCGGTGCCGACCTCACCGAGCTCGAGGACCTCAGGTTCACCGAACAGCTCCGCAGCACGCTCGACGACCTGGCCTCGCTCCCGTTTCCGACGATCTCCGCCATAGCGGGATCGTGCATGGGCCTCGGGATGCAGCTCGCGATCTCCACCGACCTGCGCATCGCCACACCCGACGCACGCTTCGCGGTGCCGGTCGCGCGCCTCGGTCTGATGGTGGACGAGACCACCATCAGGCGTCTCAGCACGTGTCTCGGCCACTCGACCGCGCGCTGGATGCTCTTGAGCGCCGACGTGGCCGACACCGAGGCGATGGCCGGCTGCGGCTTCGTCCAGAAGGTGGTGCATACCACAACCGACGAGGAGTCCGGTGCCCATGTCGATCCGGGTGAGGCCGTGGTCGAGGAGGCCCACCGGTTGGCGGGCTCGATCGCAGAGCTCGCACCTCTCTCGCTGGCGGGCTCGAAACTCGGCTTCGACCTGTTGCTCGCTGATCCCGCGGCGCAAGGATCACCGGGGGGCTCCGATGCCTACCGCAAGGCCTTCGAACGGGCCTGGGCATCGGCCGACCTCGTGGAGGGACGTCACGCGTTCAGGGAACGGCGCAACCCCGAGTTCCGGGGCCGCTGAGCGTTCAGATGGCCGGTAGGTAGCGGTCCATGTGCACGTAGCCGTTCCAGACCAGCACCAACAGCACCGGGGTCGCGACGAGCCACACCGCCCACCACTGCTTGACGTTGCGCCCGATCAGCCACGCCGCAAGGGCGACCAGAGCCGCGATGCCGCCGTAGGTGAGCGCGATCGGCAGCTCCTCGGGTGTGGACCCCAACCCCTGGTCGAAGTCGTCGGCCAGCGGTGTGTCGTCGGTCGCGGTGGTCTCGACCCGGAGGGGGGGTCTCTCCACGGGTGTTTCCTGGAGCACCGCGTGCACGATGATGCGCTGCTTGGCGGAGTACTTCGGGTGACAGGCGGTGAGTGCCACCCGGTTGTCGCCCATGTCGTCGAGCACCTCGACCTGATCCGGTGTGACGGTGTACCATGCCTGGTTGGTCGATCCAGGTGCCGGTATCACCTCGTAGGTGAAGCTCCCCTGGCTGGTGGACAGCACGATCTCGTCGCCGGGCTGCAACTCGTCGATCCGGTTGAACGGGGCGCCGTAGGTCGTGCGGTGGCCCGCGATGCCGACGTTGCCCGGCTGACCCGGGAAAGGCGTGCCGATGTAGTGGCCGGGACCCTTCTTGAGGTCCGCCCGCGAGGTTCCCTCGACCATCACGCTGGTCAGCTCGATCCGGGGGATCTCGATGATCCCCGCCGGTTCGCCGGGTGTGGGCGAGGGTGGTTGACCCTCCGGTGCGAGGCGCTCGGGGCTGCCCGCACCGTCTGTGGCGTCACCGTTTGCCGTCTGCCCATCGGTGGTCTGGTCCTCGGTCGCGGGAGAGCCCCCCGAGGCCTCCACGGCCTCTGTGAGGTCCGCGTCGGGGGCGGCCCCGACGGTCTGTGCGTACTCGCTCAGCAGGTCGTCCTGTTGGCGCGAGTGCTCGATGCCGGTGCCCCACAGCTGGTAGCCGACGAAGCCGAGGATGACCACACCTGCGACGATCAGCAGTCGGCCGACCACGCCGAGGACCTTCGAGACCATCACCAAACGCTACCGCCAAGGTCCCCCTGTCCCACTCCGGCGACCCGGCATTGCCGGCCGCGGGGCGGACACCGGTAGCTTTGGGCGACCCCAGATCCGCGATGACCGTTCCCGAACCGACCCCTCCGCCACGCTCCGGGATGACCCGTCACACCTCGGTGGCCCTGCGCGGGGCCGTCGTGCTGCTGGGGCGGTTCCCCGCCCTCGCGGGCATGGATCTCGAGGTTTCCGCGGAGGAGATCGTTCTGCTGGCGGGGCCCAACGGCGCCGGCAAGACCACGGTGCTGCGACTGTGTGCCGGACTGGTCCGCCTGACCGAGGGGGAGGCACACGTTCTCGGGGTGGACATGGCCGCGCGATGGCGCAGCGTGCGGCGACGGGTGGGGCTGGTCGCCCACGACAGCGGGCTGTACGCGGACCTGACTGTGTCGGAGAACATGGGATTCTTCGCAGGCGCCTCGGGGGTGGATCCGGCGTTGTGCGCCGACGCGCTCGAACGTATGCAGGTCGACCCGCGCCTGTTCGGGGTCCCGGTCAGGTCCCTGTCGGCGGGTCAGCGCAAGCGGGTGTCCTTCGCCACCATGGTGGTGCGGCGCCCGGAGCTCTGGCTGTTGGACGAACCCCACTCCGGGCTCGACGAGACCGGTCGCGACCTCGTCGACGGTCTGATCTCCGAAGCGGCGGCCGCTGGTGCCACGGTCCTGTTCGCATCCCACGAGCTCGACCGGGCCGACCGGGTGGCACACCGCCGTGTGACGATCACCGCAGGGGCCGCATCGTGAGCTCCACCACATCACTGGGGGAGCTCGTGCGAGGCGCGTCGATGGTCGCGGGCAAGGATCTCCGCCTCGAGCGTCGCACGAGGGTTGCGAGCGCGCAGATGCTCCCGTTCGCACTGCTGGTGCTGTTCCTGTTCGCGTTCGCGCTCGATCCGGACCGGGGAATGCTCACCGACGCCACCGCTGGACTCTTCTGGACCACGGTGCTGTTCACCGCGGTGCTCGCGATCCAGCGCGCGTACGCGGTCGAGATGGACGACGGAGTGCTGGACGCGTTGAGGCTCACCGGGCTGTCACCTGCAGCGGTGTTCCTCGGCAAGGTCGCGGCGCTTTCGGTGCAGCTCGCGGTGCTCGAGGTGGTGCTCGGCGCCGGGGTGGTCGTCCTCTACGACGCGCGGCTCGCGGGGTGGGCTCTGTTGTCGGTGACCGCGGTCGCGACCACGCTAGGGATCGCAGCTGCGGGCGCCGTGTACGGATTGTTGGCCGCGCGACTTCGCCAGGGGTCGGCTCTGCTGCCAATCTTGTTGTTGCCCCTATTGGCTCCGGTGCTGATCGCCGCCACCCGCGGTAGCGATGTGGCCCTGGGGCGCGAGACTGGCGGAGGCTGGTCCTGGGCCGCACTGCTCGGTGTGTTCGCAGTCGCGTACCTGGGTATCGGCGTTGTGTTGTACGGACCCCTCATGGACGAGACATGACCCCCACGAATCCCCCCGACCCGAGAGGTGAGCGGTGAGCTCCGAAGCGATCCCGACACCGGGCGGCACCGCAGCGGGTGGCTCCGCTGGCCCGCTCAAGCCGGTGCCCATCTCTACGGGGTCCACCGGGACCCGGGTGCTCGGCGCGGTCTCGTTGGTCGGGCTCGTGGCGGTCGCGGTGTTCGGTCTGCTGGTGAGCCCTCCGGACCGCGAGCTCGGCGAGACGATCCGGATCCTCTACATGCACGTCCCGACGGTCTCCGCGGCCTACCTGGCTTTCGTGATCACCGCCGTGGCGTCGGTCGCCTATCTCTGGAAGCGAACCGAGTTCTGGGACCTGCTCGCCGCGTCTTCGGCGGAGATCGGCGTGTTGTTCTTCGCGCTCACGATCTTCGACGGGATGATGTGGGGCAAGGTCACCTGGGGGGTGTTCTGGCGCTGGGAGCCCCGCCTGGTGACCACCACGGTTCTGATGCTGACCTACATCGGCTACCTGGTGGTGCGATCCATCCCCACCGACACGCGCACCAGGGGAACGCTGAGCGCGGTGATCGGGATCATGGCCGTGGTGAACATCCCGATCACCCACAAGGCGGTCGACTGGTGGCGAGGCCTGCACCAGGGGGGCACCGTGTTGGGCACCGTGGATCCCGACATGTCGGGGTCACAGCTGTTCAGCACCTATCTGTCCCTGGCGGTGTTCATGGTCCTCTTCGCGTGGCTCCTGATCCACCGCTTCCGTGTCGCCTGGCTGGCCGAGCGCGCTGCGGACGTCGGGCTCGCGGAGGCGATCTCGGAACGACGCCGCGAAGCGGGAACGACCCCGAGCGGTGGCACCACAACGGGAGGAGCGATCAGTTGAGCACCACGTTCTACATAGTGACCGCGTGGGCGGTGACCTTCGGCGCGGTCGGGCTGTACTCGCTGTGGCTCCTGCGCAAGGGTCGGGAGCTGTCCCGGCGAGTGCCCGAGAACCGGCGACGATGGATGTGACCGACGATGGATGTGACCGACGATCCCGAATCACCTGATGCCACAGCGCTCGATGAGAGCGCCGGCGGCCCCGACGCGCACGGACCGGGTGCTCCACGTTTCGATCTGAGCCCGCGGACCTCGGGTGCGGACAGCCGCGGCGGTTCGGCTCGCAACACCCGGCGCTACGTCGCGATCGCGGCTCTGGTGGGCGTGCTCGTGGCTCTGGCAGCGGTGTTGTTCATAGGACTGAACGATGCGGCGACGTTCTTCTACAACGTCGACGAGGCGGTGGCGCAACGTCACGACCTCGAAGGCGAGCGGTTCAGGATGCAGGGCAACGTCGTCGACGGATCGGTGACCGAGACCGCTGACGGGGTCGACTTCGTGATCACGTTCAACTCCGTGGAGGTGCCGGTGCACCACACCGGTACGCCCCCGGAGCTCTTCGGTCCGGAGATCCCGGTGGTGATCGAGGGCTCCTTCGACGGTGAGGTCTTCCGCAGCGACGAGATCCTCGTGCGCCACGACAACGAGTACGACGAGGAGCACCCCGACCGCGTCGACAAGGCGGAGCGTGACGCGCAGGCCGGCGGAGCGAACGGGTGAACAGAGCGGTCGGCATCGCCGGCGTCGTCGTCGCGCTGGTTGCCGCGCTCGGCGGGATCGTCGCGATCGCCGGTGGCATCCGGGCCGGTGACCGGACGCGGCTGCGTAGTGCCCGTGGTTGGGCCGGGTTGCTCGCCCTCGGGGTGGTCGTGTCCTTCGCTGCCATGGAACGGGCTCTGATCACCCGTGACTTCACCGTCGAGTACGTGGCCAGCCACGGCAGCTCGTCGACCCCACCGCTGTTCAACGTGGCCACCCTCTGGTCGGCTCTGGAGGGGTCGATCCTGTTGTGGGTGCTGATACTTGCCGGCTACCTGGTAGCGGTCGCCCAGCGGTTCCGTAGGCGCCTGGCTGATCCGCTGGTCGCGTGGGCGCTGCTGGTGATGTTCGCGGTCAGCGCGTTCTTCCTGGTGATGCTGCTCACCGCGGCCAACCCGTTCGGCCAGTTCGACCCACCTGTCGGCTTCGACGGCCCGGGCCCCAACCCGCTGTTGCAGAACCACATCCTGGTTGCGTTCCACCCGCCGATGCTCTACCTGGGATATGTCGGTTTCGTGGTGCCGTTCGCGTTCGCGGTCGGATCGTTGGCATCGGGTCGCATCGGCGAGGGATGGCTGGTCGAGACGCGGCGCTGGACGCTGGTCGCCTGGGGGTTCCTGACCGCCGGAATCATCCTCGGTGGCTGGTGGAGCTACGAGGTGCTCGGCTGGGGTGGCTACTGGGCGTGGGACCCCGTAGAGAACGCATCGCTGTTGCCGTGGTTGACCGGCACCGCATACCTGCACTCGGTGATGGTCCAGGAACGTCACGCGATGTTGCGGGTGTGGAACATCGCGTTGTTGTGCTCGACGTTCAGCCTCACGATCCTCGGCACCTTCCTGACGCGTTCGGGGGTCGTCGAGTCGGTGCACGCGTTCGCATCGGGGGCGGTGGGCCCGATGCTGCTGGGTCTGTTCGCGGTGACCGTGGCGGTGTCGCTCGGGCTGATCGCGTGGCGGGCCGACATGCTGCGCTCGGTGGGCCGGATCCGATCGCCGATCTCACGGGAGGGAGCCTTCCTCGCCAACAACGTGGTCTTCGCCGCGCTCGCGTTCGTGGTGCTGCTCGGCACGGTGTTCCCGTTGGTGCTCGAGGCGCTCAACGGTGAGCGCATCTCGGTTGGGGTTCCCTACTTCAGCCGCATGACGATGCCGTTGGGCTTCGCACTGCTCACCCTGATGGCGGTAGCGCCGGTGATGCCGTGGCGGCGCGCCCCGGCCGAGACGCTCGCGCAGAGGTTGTTCTGGCCCGCGTGGTTCGCGGTGGCGGTCATGGTGGCCGCGGTGGTGCTCGGCGCGAGGGGCTGGGCCGCGCTCGTAGCGTTCGGCCTCGCTGCGTTCGCAGCCGGTTCCGCGGTGCGCCAGCTCTGGGGCTCGTTGCGCCGCCAGGGATGGCGCGGGCTGGTCGGGCGCACCAACGGCGGGATGATCGTGCACCTGGGGGTGGTGGCGATCGCGGTGGCCTTCGCTGCTTCGACGACCTATCTGCGCACCGTCGAGGTGGATCTCGCACGGGGAGAGGAGGTTGCCGTCGGAGGCCACACCGTCGAGTTCCTCGACACGACCACCACAGGTTCGGACCGCGTGCTGACCGTGGCCGCGAGGGTGCGCGTCGACGGGGACCGGATCTTCGAGCCCCGGCTGAACCGCTACCGGGCGAGCGGCATGGTGATCGGTACACCCTCGGTGCGAGTCGGCCCGTTCGAGGACGTCTACCTCGCGCTCACGTCCTCGCCCGAGGCATCGCTGTCACCGGGCGGCAACGGCTCGGCGCAGGAGATCACGCTCCGGGTCGTGGTGCAACCGCTGGTCTCGTGGATCTGGCTCGGCGGGCTCGTGATGGTGGCGGGCACGGCCCTGGCTCTGGTGCCGGCGGGTCGCAGACGCGAGGCGGCGCCCGCCGCCGACGGTGACACCCGGGGCTCTGCGGCGACAGCGACGGCACCGACCGAGCCCGAGGTCACGATCGGGAGCGACGCAACGGGGGATGTCGGCAGCGACCGCGCGGAGGTGATCCGATGAGCGAGACATCCCCTTCACCGGCCGGTGAGGTCGGTCCTCGGGGCCGCAACCCGGTGCTGATCGTCATAGGGGTCGTGGCCGTGGTGCTGGTTGCCCTGGTCGCGCTGTTGGCGTTCTCTGGTGGGAGCGATGAACCCGACACCGCAGCAGAGGTGGTCGACGACCCGGCACCGCCGCTTCGCGGTTCGACCATCGACGGCGGCACCTTCGACCTCGCCGACTACGAGGGCGACTGGGTGGTGGTCAACTTCTTCGCCACCTGGTGCCCGCCCTGTGTCGCCGAGCACCCCGAACTGGTTGCGTTCTCCCAGTCGAACGGCTTCGACGCGAAGGTCGTCAGCGTGGCCTTCGACGAGCCCGCATCCACAGTGGCGGAGTTCTTCGACACCCACGGCGGTGGCTGGCCGGTGGTGGCTCAATCGGAACAGACCCCTCTCGACTGGGCGGTGATCGGGCTCCCCGAGACGTTCCTGGTCTCCCCGGATGGGCAGGTCGCCAAGAAGTACAAGGGTGGCGTGACCGCGGCCGGACTTGAAACGGACATCGGGGATCTGGCCTGAGATCGTGGCGGGAAGAACAGTGCACGTGACCTCTCGGGCCGCAGCGGGAAGCGTCCGGCGGTGGCGGGTGCACCCGGGCGTGTGGATCGTGATGGCCGCGCTGGTCGTGGGCGTGCTCGTTCTGGCTGGTGGTACCCCCGACAGCCAGCGCAGCGAGGACTCGCGTGCCCAGAGCCTCGGTGAGCAGCTCAAGTGCCTCCAGTGCGCGGGGGAATCGGTCGCCGCATCCCAGGCGCCCCTGGCCCAGCAGTTCCGTGACGAGATCCAACGACAGCTCGACCAGGGCGCAACCGACGACCAGATCCGCGCCTGGTTCGTCGACCGCTACGGCGAACAGGTGCTGCTCGAACCGCCATCGAGTGGTCTGTCGGTGCTCATCTGGGTGCTGCCCGCACTCGTCGTGGTGGCCGCGGTGGCCGGGCTGTGGTTGGCGTTCGGCCGTTGGAGGAGCGCCGGCGAGGCGCCGCCGACGAGCTCCGAGGGACCCGACGATCTGCCCGACGGAGCCGACGACCCGCCCGTGAGATCCTCCGAGGAGCCCGCTGGAGTTGCATCCCCGGGGCCAACCAGGCCGCGGTGGCGTATCCCAGCGGTGGTCGTGGGCGTCGTGGTGTTCGCCGGGTTGGCGACCTGGTTGGTCGTGTGGGGCTCGAGTGACCGTGGCGATGGCGAGCTGACGGGTGGCGGAGCGGGCGAGGGTTCAGGGATCGGTGCCTGCCAGGCCCTGGCGCGCAGCGACCCCGATGCGGCCATAGGGTGCTTCGACGAGCTCCTGGCCCAGGAGCCCGGTGACGTCGACGCCCTCACCTATCGCGGCTGGGCACACATCCGCGCGGACGACCTGGAGGCGGGCCGCGCGGATCTCGAGCGGGCGGTGCAGTTGGATCCCAAAGCCGCGGATCCGCATGTCTTCCTGGCGGTGGCCGCAGCGAACGAGGGGGACTTCGCGCAGGCAGCCGAGGAGCTCGAACAGTTCTGGTCCAAGGGACCCTCGGAGGTGGCGATCAGCGTGGTGCAGAGCGAAGGGCTCGAACGAGAGGTGTTCTTCGGGCTCATGTCGGCGCCGACGCGCGACTGCTGGCAGTCCGCGGCCGCCGCGGGCGCCGACGGGCCGATCGACCAGGAGTTCCTCGACGACCTCGGTGCCTGTCTCGACGGGGTGCTCGCGGCGGACCCGACCGACCGTGACGCCAGGCTGTCGCGGGCGCTCGCCCACGTCGGGCCGGATTCCGGGGATCCCGCTGCAGCGCGTGAGCTCATCGAGGGGATCCTCGCCGAGGACCCCGACGATGCCGACGCGCTCGCGCTCATGGTCTCGTTGGACCTGGCCGCGGGCGACCTCGACGATGCAGAGGCCGACCTCGAACGCCTGGAGAGGCTCCCGCGCGGCCCCGGAGCGTTCCTGATCGGCGACGCAGCGACGCTGCGCAGCGTGCTCGAAGCGAGGCGCGGCGCCACAGGCGACGGCGGCTGAGCCGGAGAGGACGGCTGAGCCGGACCGGTTGTTCCCGGGCGGACCGGTTGTTCCCGTGGCCGCTCAGGCGGCGGTCGGGGTCAGGTCAGGGTCAGGCCGTTATCTCGGTCTTCAACACGTGGCTGTAGCCCGGTCCCGAGAACGTGAACGAGGCGCTCGAGGGAGTGAGGCTGCCGACCCGGACCTGCAGGGCCGAAGGGAGGTCCTCGCTCTCGATGACCCCGTTGTCGAGACCTGCCAGTGCCAACCCGAAGCGCAACAGGTCGGTGAAGGCGCCTGCGGTCGGCAGGTGGATCTGCGCGGCAACCCCGAGGATGTCATCAGGGTTGCCGAGGCCTTCGAGCACCGCCGCTATCAGCCCCGGGACCGCCGAGAGGAAATCGCCCAGGTGACTCACGATCAGGTTGATCAGGTCCTCCTGGGTGGGTGGTGTGGCGGAGTTGGCGATGAGCAGATCGAGAGCGTCGGCCACCGTGCCCGTGAGCACGTTCTGGAGCATGTCGGTCACCGCACAGGAACCCGCGAACAGGCCGTCGCGCTCCATCGCGAAGGTGAGCGTGCCGAAGATCTCGAGTGGTGCGGTGCCCAACAGCACGTCGCCGACATCGAGGTTCTGGGCCTTCGGGAACACGACGTCGGCCGATCCGGCGGGGATGGGGACCTCGGTGCCGGGGGTCCCGACGTTGGTCGCGGGCATGGCTCCCGGGGTCCGGCACTGCGACACCACGAACGCCGAGGACGAGTTGGGCACGCCCAACTTGGAGCGGAACGCGAGCTGGATCACGTACGGCTCGTCACCGGGGTCGTAGTCCTCCTGGTCGATGACCTTTATCGAGACCGGGCGGACCTTCCAGGTTCGCTCGGCCGGAGCCGGGATCGTGCACGCCGACGCGAACAGCGCCAGAGCTGAGATCAGACCTACGGTGATCAGTGACTTCCGGTGCATCTGCACACCCCCCATTTCGTGAGTGTGCGCATCGTAGACCACCCACGCGGCTGTTGCCCGAAATGGTCTGCGCCGGGGGTGCGCTGACTCCTCGACCACGCCCCGGACCGGGGTTGCCTGCTGACGGGTCAGCGGATCCTGGTCCAGATGCCCCTCGCGAACCGGGTGCCGTCCCAACCCCGAAGCGTCCAGATCGAACCCTTGGAGAAGCCGATCGGTTCGGTGGTCCGCATGCCGCGTCGCTGGTTGCGTTCGACCAGCTCGGGAATCAGATCGCCGTGGCTGCACAACACCACCGTCTCCTCACCGTTCTCCTCGAGGATCGCCCAGGCGTCCTCCAGCGATGCTCCCTCGACGAGGCGGGTGTCGGGATGGATCGCGATCCCGAGCTTCTGCGACAGCGGCTCGACGGTCTCGATGCAACGCGGTAGCGGGCTCGAGTAGATCGCGCTGATGGGTTCGTCGGCGAGATGTCGGGCGATGCTCCCGGCCTGACGCCAGCCCTTGTCGTCGAGGTGTCGTTGGATGTCGTTGGGGTCCCCGGAGTCGCGCGAACCGGCCGAGGCGTGTCTCACGAGGAACAGCGTCATGGTTGCGCCAACCCTAGATCAACTGCGCTCACCCCGGATCCGCCGTGCTCACCCCGAGGGGGTACCGGCGTTCGTGGGGCCGCCGCCGTAGCGGACCCACGGCCCCGCCCTGTCCGCGGAGGTGGGGGTGTTCCACACCAGCAGCGGGCCGTCGCGACGGGTGATCGCCACCTCGGTCGTGCTGTCGCCGTCCCAGTCGCCGACGGCCGGGGTGCCCACGGTCCAGCCCCCGGTCAGCTTCGGCCAGCCTGCCGGCACGTGCGCGCCGGCAGGGATGCCGTCGGCTACCCGCCCGGTGCCGACCGCATCGAGCATCTGGATGCCATTGCCGGCGACGATCTCGTTGGCACCGTCACCGTCGACGTCCGCGATGGCGGGCGTCACGAAGAAGGCGAGATCCGCGGTGACCCGTGGGAAGCCCGGCAATTGGTGCCCGGTGCGCCCGGACCAGCCGGTCAGCTGGTTGTCACCGGGTTGGTCGTTGGGCAACAGCGTGTCGAGCGCGCGGCTGAGCCCGGTGGTGGGGGCCGCCACGTCGAGCCCGCCGGTGCCGCTCAGGTCACCGAGTGACGGTCCGCCGAAGGCGACCACGGTGAGGCCGGTGTCGGTCGAGTTGGTCCCCCGGGACGCCGAGTTCAGCCAGTCGAGGCCCAACCGCAGTCCCGACCACTTCTGGTAGGCGCTGGTCCCGTCGGCGTCGAGAACCATGACCTGGCCGCTGGCGGATGCCGCGACGATCTCCGGTGCGCCGTCACCGTCCACGTCGCCGGCGGCGGCCTGGGTCGCGACGCCGTCGCCGATGCTGGGCAGCACGTCGGTGAGCAGCATCGGCAGGGGTACCGGCCAGCCCGGCAGGTAGGCGGACTCGTCGGGATGCGCGGGGTTGCGGTCGGGCCCACCGGCGGCGGTGCCGTCGGGCGAGACCGCGTAGAGCCTGGTGTTGCCCGACACCCCGGGAAGGCCGAGCGGCGGCCACACGGCCACGGTCTCGTCGTACTGCTCCTGGGCACCTACCACGATCTCTGGGCGACCATCACCGGTGAGGTCCGCGAGCGTCGGGGTCGCGATCAGCTCGCCACCTATCTGGGTGCGGTCCTCGCGGGCGAAGGTCACCTTGTGGCTGAGGGGGTCCACCGCCGCGACCTGCGCGGGATCGACCAGCAGCACCGGGAACCCCGCCACCGGTGAGCCGTCGTGGTGCCATGCGTAGAGGTGCCTGTCGGCACCTGCAGCCACGATCTCGGCGTCGCCGTCGCCGTCGAGGTCACCGAGGGCGGCTGAGCCGTAGAACCCCGCCTTCGCGCGGTTGCGCTCGTCGGTGTTCTCCTGTCGGCTGAACGCCGGGTCGACCGACATCGTCGCCGACGGCGCGCCGTTCGCGTTCCAGACGTGCACGGTGCCGTTGGAGTCAGCCACCACCACCTCGGTCGTCGCGTCGCCGGTCAGGTCCGCGATCGCAGGTGCGCCCACCAGCACGGACGCGCCCGGGGCGGTGATCCCGTCGGCCGACGCGGTGGGCGAACGCAGCGGCCACCACGTCGGGGTCCCGGTGCGCACCGGCCACCCCGGAAGCTCGGTGCCGTCGGGTCGCAGCGCGTGGATCACGCCGTCGTCGCCGGCTACGACCAGCTCCTGGGTGCGGTCTCCATCGAGGTCGGCGAACACCGGTGAGGAGGTGCCGAGCCCGCCCGGAGCAGCGACCACGCCGCCGGTGGGATCCGAGTGGACCATCACGTGGCGGTGCTGGGTGCCCACCCGGCCTTCTGCGTCGGTGACGACCACCCTGATGCGCACCGTGAAGCGGTCGGGGTCGGGCAGGCCATCGGCGGTGGTCGGGGTGCCCGTGGCACCGTCGGGCAGCGCAGCGGCGACCCGGGCCAGGTCGATGTTGCCGAGCACGCCCTCGGTAGGAGCGGTCAGGCCGTTCGCCGCGCCTGCGATCGTCCAGGTGTCGGACGCCGGGTACGGGTCGGTCTGCAGCCCGACGGTCCACTCCACCCGGTAGCCATACGAGGACGACCTCACCGCCGCGACCCTGCCATGCACCGCGAGCGAGCCGCTCGTCGGGTTGATCGAGAACCACTCCGGGGAGGTGATGTCGGCCTCGGGCGGGATGTTCCCCTCCGACGCGGCGAGCACCGACTCGTAGGCATTGATGCGCCCGTAACCGGTGGTGGCGTCCCAGCCCTTCACCGTCGCGAACCGCTTCACCCCGAAGTCGTCGGTGTCCTCGTTGGCCGGGTCGACCGCGTTGGGGGTGGAGAAGTCGACGTCGTCGGCTCCTGCGCGAAGCAACTGGGCGACCTCGTTCGCCGATAGCACGTTCGCTCCCGGCCCCGAGTGACCGGCCGCGACCAGATCCGGGTGCGCCTCGATGCCCGCCTCGCGCGCCGCGGCCTCGACGAGCGCGACCATGCCCGCCGAGTTGCCCGTCGCCTCCGACGAGCAGCCGTTCGAGGGGACCGAGACCCATACGATCGCCCCGGTGTTGGTGCATCCGTTGAGCGCGAGCGCGTCACGCATGCCGGTCACGAGTGCGAGCTCGGACTCGAGCAGCCCCGGCGCCTGGGTGAGCGAGTTCACCGGGATCGTGTGCTCGAGCATCCCCGGCAGGTTCGCGTGCTGGGACTGCTCGTCGGCCATCGATGCGACCACCGGCACGCCGCGCCGGTAGGCGGCGTCGATCGCCTGTTGGGCCTGGGGCGGGTTGGAGATGGCGCCGAGCGCCTCCTGGATCACGTCCGCTCCGGAGTCGAGCGCGAACAGCACAGATGCGGCGAAGCGCCCGCCCTGGGCGATGAAGGAGTCGCTGACGCGCACCGGCAGGTGGCTGCAGGTCGGGCAGGTGCCCGCGGAGCCCTCGCCGTCGTGGGCCGCGGTGGAGTCGCGGGCCTCGCCGGTGCCGTGGCCGTAGGACACGTCGTCGAGAGGGTTGTTGTCGCCGTTGAGCATGTCCCAGCCCGAGATGTCGTCGGTGTAGCCGTTTGCGTCCGCGTCGGTTCCGTCGCTGAACGCGAGGATCAGGTCCTCTGGGTCGATCAGCTCGTTGTCGTTGCGGTCACCGACGCGGGGGTCGGTCCCGTAGTCGAGGGCGTTGAGCCGGCCGTCGCCGTTCGAGTCGTAGGGGTCGGCGCCGGTGCCGGCGGGCTCCGGCAGCGGGAGCTCGCCGCGGTTCACATAGGTGTTCGCGACCAGGTCGGCCATCTTCTCGCCGCGCCACTCGATGCCCGAGTCGATGACCGCTATGAGCACATCGGGTTCGCCGAGGCTCACGTTCCAGGACAGGTCCGATGCGGCTCCGAGTTGCCCGCACAGCCGGTGTGGTGAACGTGCGGAGCCGGGGTCGCGCCAGGAACCGAACCGGTAGTCGTCGTCGTTCCACTCCCCGGGCAGGTGCTCGGGCGTGAGCCCGTCGTAGCGCCAGCGTGGGCAGTCGAGGTGTGCCGGTAGCAGTGGGTCGCCCGGCGGTGGTGGCGGGTCGTCGGGCACGTGGATCGGGGGTCTCGGCACCTCGCACGCGATGGCGATCAGCGCCACCGACGCGAGCGCGATCAGGACCAGGCCGCGTGCAGGGATTCTCCCCGTTGTGTTGTTTCGGCTTCGCATCGACGATCCCCCGTCCGTTGCACGCCCCCTCAGCACCCGAACGACTCCCTCGGGTGCCGCGAACACTAGCCGGATCGAGCTGGTTCATGAACCGCGTTCGAAAGGTCCGCGGGTGTCACACCCTGCAGGCAGGAGTGACGGGGGATTCCGGGTGTCGGATCAGGTCTCGAGTCCGAGATCCGACAGGTATCGCCTCAGTCGGGGCCGGTCGGTGAACCGGTGCACCGACAGCCCGAGGGCTGCGGCGCCCTCTGT
>CAYVYG010000003.1:0-28389 GCA_964454385.1 uncultured Microthrixaceae bacterium | reverse complement strand
GAGGCCGAGATGACCAGGACCCTGTACAAGTACGAACCGGACTTCGCTGTCGCCCCCGGAGAGACGCTCAAGGAGGTGCTGGAAGACGTCGGGATGAGCCAAGCGGAGCTGGCCACACGAACCGGGCTCAGCCCCAAGCACGTGAACCAGGTGATCCAAGGCCATGTCGGACTCACCCCCGACATGGCAGCCCGCCTCGAGCCCGTCGTCGGGGTGCCAGCACGCATCTGGAACAGCCTGGAGAGCAACTACCGGGATCGGCTGATCCGTCTCGAGGACCGGGCAGCGATCGACGACCTCAAGGAATGGCTCAAGGTGCTGCCCGTGCACGAGCTCAAGAGGCGCGGCGTGCTACCGGAGACCCGCGACATCCCGACCCTCGCAGCAGCGATGCGGCGGTTCTTCGGAGTGGCGTCTCACACAACGTGGACGGACATGTGGGACGTCCGCGCTGCAGCGTTTCGGCTCTCTCCCACGTTCGAGCCCGACATGGGCGCTCTCGCGTCCTGGGTGCGCCTCACCGAGATCGAGGCCCACGAGATCCCCTGCGCCCCATACGATCGTGAGCGATTCACGGCTGCCCTAAGCGAAGTTCGGGGCGCCACACGCAAACCACCCCGCCAGCTCGGGTCATGGCTCCAAGAGACCTGTAGCGACGCAGGCGTCGCGATCGTCTTCATCCCGGAAATCAAGGGCGCACGAGTGAGCGGCGCCGCCTACTGGCTCGCTAGACGCAAGCCGGTGATCGCCCTGAGCCTGCGATACCGGAGCGACGACCACTTCTGGTTCTCGCTGTTCCACGAAGCGGGCCACATCCTGTTGCACCCTCGATCGGAGCAGTTCATCGATGACGGTGGCACCTCCAACGAGGCCCAGGAACAAGAAGCCGATCGCTTCGCCGCCACGCAGCTGATCCCCGAGGAGCACGACGGCCGCCTGCGAACTCTCCGCACGCTCGCCGAGATCACATCGTTCGCGGCGGAACTGGGCATCGCACCGGGAATCGTCGTAGGACGCCTGCAGCACGACAAGGCCATCCCGTACCGCGTGGGTAACGACCTGAAGCTCCGCCTGGAGTTCTCCTCGTAGATGGGGATCAGAGCCTCTGGACCCTGGCAGAGGTCACCGGCGAACAGGTCCAGATCGACGATCTCAAGCTGAAGACGAGCTCGGACGGGCGATCGACGAGTTCGTCATCCGCCCGCCCGACGCACTCGGCCGCTCCGGGATCACAGACCTCAGCGGCGGCGCGTCCGATCACACCGAAGGCTCCGGCGAAGCGAACGCTGCCGACGGCGATTGACACGCCACGACACCCGGGGACTGTGAGTTCTCGGGTGCTGGTACCACCCGTTCTCTTGCGCGTTCTCTTGCACGTAACCTTGCAGTCCCGGGCCTCTAGCTCAGTTGGTAGAGCAGTGGACTTTTAATCCATCGGTCGTGGGTTCGATCCCCACGGGGCCCACGGGCACGCGTTCAGACCCGACAGTCGAGCTCCTGGGCCTCTGTCCGGACGGCCGGTGGGAGTCCGACTTCTGCTGCTGACCCAACGGCCGTAACATGGCATAGCCCCCGAGGCTGATCCGACACTGGAGCGGCGATGACCGATACACCCCTGGCGCCCGAACAAGCTCGCACCGGCGGAGCCGACGAGCCGCTCCCGGCTAGCACCGCAGCGGGCTGTCCCATCCCGGTGCTCGGCGACCTGGCAGGCGGCGAGTGCCCGGTCGACCACCGAGCGCCCTCCGACGACACCGATGCGCAACAGGACTCCGCAGCGCGGATGTTCAGCACCTCGGTGATGATCTCGGGGATCCGCTGCGTGCTCGCCTACGTGGTGTTCCCCTGGATACTCCCGCTGTTCGGCCTGACCGACTGGCTGGGGCCCTGGATCGGAATCGTCATCAGCCTGGTGGCCATCGGGTTCAACGTCGCCTCCATCCGGCGTTTCTGGCGTGCCGACCATCCCTGGAAGTGGGCGATCAGCACGATCAACGTCTCGGTGATCGGGTTGTTGTCGGTTCTGTTGGTGATGGACCTCAGCACCGTCCTCGGCAGCTGAGCCACCGTCCTCGGCAGCTGAGCCACCGTCCTCGGCAGCTGAGCCTCTGCCCTAGGTCCCGTGCGGCCCAGCATCTCAGCGCGTGAACCGGCGGGTCGCGAACCGCGCGAGACCCACGAGCACCACCGCCCAACCAGCGAGCACCGCGAGCTTGATCCAAACATCGCCCGGGCCGGCCCCGTCGACCGACGAGTCCAACAGAGCCTCAACTGCCCAGGCGTGCGGGGTGAGGATCTTCGCCGCGATCTGCATCACCTGCGGTGCGAGGAACAGCGGGAACATGCACCCGCCGAGTGCCGCCATGCCGAGGGCCACCGGTACGCCGACGCTCACCGATGCATCGGGCTGGTCGAACAGCGAACCGATCAACACGCTGGCTCCTGCTGAGACCAGCCCGAAGAGCACCACGGTCGGCCCGATCACCAGCGGGTCGCCCCAGTCGACCCCGTAGGCGGCAACCGCGAACACGAGGATGATCGTGGCCAGGGTCACCGCCAACAGGAACCGAGAGAGACCGAAACCCAACAGCACATCGGATGCATCGACGGGACCCGCCCGGGCACGGTCGAGTATCCCGAGACGCCGCATCTCGATGAACATCCCACCCGCTGTCAGCGCGTTGACGAACATGAACAGGATCATCTGGCCACCGGCAGCGAAGGTGAACCCCACCACACCGGATTCGGATCCGATCATGTCGACCTCGACGCTCGATCCGGCGACGTCATGGACCGCGGACCCGGCCAGCGCCTCGGCACCGGCCACGCCGCGATCCACCAGCGCATGTTGGACCGTGAGCTCCCGACCGACCTCGTCGATGGCATCTCCGAGCGCCGCGTCGACGAGCTCGGCACTCGCGCTGGTGCGATCCACCAGCACGTCGACCGTGGCGTCGGACTGCTCGAGGCGTCGCGAGAAGTCACGAGGGATGACCACTGCGGCGGAGATCCGTCCGATCAGGATGTCGCGCTCGGCCTCCCGGCGATCACGTCCGCGGTCCACCTCGAGCCCCTGGGCGTGCGAGAGCTCCCCCACCAACCTCGCGGCGACCGCCCCGCCATCGTCGTCGATCACCGCGACCGTCGCCCTTCCCCCGCTGTCACCGACGAAGGCCCCGATGGTGATGATGAGGATGAACGGCAACACGAACACGAAGAACAGGGCGAGCCGATCCCTCACGAGGCGCCGAAGGTCGAGTGCGACGGTCGTCGCCACGGTCCGCCGGCGCGACCGGTTCCGCGGGGTCCGGCGGTCGGGCCCCTCTTTCTGGTCTGTCCGCCCTGGGGTCACTTCAGTCTCCGGTCGAGAAGGAACCCGCCCACCACGACCCCCGCGACGCCGACGGCGAACATCCATGCGAGCAGGTACCAGACACCGCCCAGACCTTCTCCTCCCGGGCCCGCCTCCACCAGAGCCCGCATCGCGGCACCGTTCGGGGTGAGGGTGCCGATGACACCCAGGAGACCCGGCAGCATCGTGCCACCGAAGAAGGACCCTCCCAACACGGCGAAGCTGAACGCGACCACGTTGGTCCAGGAATCGGCTTGAGCCTCGGTGCGCGCGATCCCCACCACCAACCCGAGCAGTCCCGCCACGGAGGCCACGAACGCCACCATCACCGCCGCGACGGTGAGGGGGTCACCCCAGTCGGCACCGAAGACGACGCTCGAGAGGATCGTCACCAGCGCCGCCGCGACCAGACCAGTGACCATCACCGACGCCGCCGAGCCGATCACGATGTCGCGGGTGGCCAACGGGCCGGCACGGACCCGATCGAGGATGCCGTCGCTCCGATCACGGACCAGCGACTTCGCGTTGACCGACAGGCCGAGGAACAGGAACACCGCGAGCGGACCGAGGAACAGCGGCGCGTCGAAGGGTTCGCTGAAGTCACTGAGGCGGCTGGTCACGACCTGGTCGAGGTCCTCGGTGCTGATGGAGGAGGGATCCAACCCGGCCGAGACGAAGGCTGCGGTCATCGTGCGGCGCAGATCGGTCCGGTTCGTGACCGAGCGGGCGATCCCCTCGGCGATGCCAGAGCCGATCGTGTTGTCAGCCTTCGCGACCACCTTCAGCGGTTCGGGATCACCGGTGACGGAATCTCCGTAGCCCTTCGGGATGACCAGCGCCGCGGCGACCCCGGAGTCGTCGACGAGGTCGCGCGCCGCTGCGAAGGTGTCCAGGCCGGATTCGAGGCGGACGCTCACCCCGCCTTCGCGATCATCGGCGTCGGGGCCGAGCGCATCGACGAGACCATCGGTGACCGCCTCAGAGATCGCGGAGTGATCCAGGTCGACCAGCCCGATCTCGGTGCTCGGACCGCTGCCGGTGAACGCGAGAGCCAGCACTCCCCCGAGCACCAGTGGACCGACGACCCCCATGAGGATGAGGGTCCTGTTGCGAAGGCCCCGTCTCACGCCGTTCGCTGCGAGCACCAACGCCGGGCTCAACGCCGACTCCAGCGGTCAGTCACGGAGCGCCTTGCCGGTCAGGTGCAGGAACACGTCCTCGAGATCCGGTGCGTCGACCTGGACTCCCGCGACATCGACCCCAATGCGCCCCGCCAGCTCGAGCAGCTCCGAGAGGAGCTCCGCGGACACCTCCGCCACGACGTCGACCCGTCCCGGAGCGGTCTCGGCGTTGCTCACGCCTCCGAGCGACGACGCGGCACCGGCCAGAGCATCCATCGGGCCCTCGCCGCTGAGCCTGATCACCGGCTGGCTGCCCACCATCGCGACCAGCTCGGCTGTGGTCCCCTCGGCGACCATGGTTCCCTCGTCCATGATGCCGATGCGGTCACAGAGCCGCTGGGCCTCCTCCATGTAGTGGGTCGTGTAGAGCACGGCCATGCCGACGCCGCGCAGCTCCTCGATCCCCGAGAGGATCGCGTTGCGTGACTGGGGGTCGACGCCGACGGTCGGCTCGTCGAGGATCAACAACTCGGGTCTGTGCACCAGCGCGGCGCCGATGTTGCAGCGACGCTTCATGCCACCGGAGTACTCATCCACCCGGTCGCCACCGCGGTCCGCCAGGCCGACCAGCTCGAGCGCCTCGTCGACCCTCTCGCGCAACAGCGCGCCGTCGAGGCCCTGGAGACGTCCGAACAACGACAGGTTCTCCCGACCGGAGAGATCGCCGTAGAGGGCGACCTCTTGTGGTACCAGCCCTACGCGCGACTTCGCCTCGCAACGGCCCGTCGACATCGGATCGCCGAGAACCGTCACGGTGCCCCGGTCGGGCTCCAACAGACCGCACACCATCGAGATCGTGGTGGTCTTGCCGGCACCGTTCGGTCCGAGCAGGCCGTAGGTCTCACCCGCGGCGATCGAGAAGCCGACGCCGGCGACCGCGACCCGGTCCCCGAAGCTGCGATGAAGGCAGACTGCTTCGAGAACGTTCACCTCGCGAGACTAGAACGCCCAATTCGCCACGGAGCACGCCGGCTGCCGAGCCTCATGACTGGTTACGGCTCAGCGGCCCGGAAGTACTGCCAGCGCGCCAGCGCTGAGCGCCACTACGGCGCCGACGAGCACCGACCAGGGGGCCCCGAGCGAGGTGAGCCCGTCGATCAGATCCACCGGAACCGCGACCGCGGCGGCCGCAGCGATCGCGGCGGCGACGACGTCGACAGCTACGTGGAGCGCGCTCGGGGGCGTGACCCCGGCCCCGATGCACCCGCAGTCCGACAGTCCCGCGCGCATGGCGGAGCGGACCACCAGCGCGAACACGGCGTAGGTGAGCGCCACGAGAACCGCCACCACCGACGCCACCGCACCGTGGGGCGCGAGCAGCGCGGCCCCACCCACCAGCACCTCGAAGACCCCGACGACCGTGCCCGCGCGCGGTGGAGACGGCAACCCCAGCGCCTCCAGGGTGTCACCGACCGCGGATCGTCCGCTCAGCTTCGATGCACCTGAGACCACGAGCACGAGTGCGCAGACCCAGTAGGCGGCATCGAGGAGATCCACTCGGCGAGGATACGTCGGTGTGGCATGGGCAATCCTTCCCGAAACCCCGATCGCCTGACCACGCGGTGCGGCGCGGTGATTAGTTTCACACCAACAGCCACTTCACTGGAGGACGCCATGAGCGATCCCACCGAACCCTCCACAACACCCTCGAAGGAGAAGGCGGAGAGCCCGCCGCTCGAGCACGGAACGCTCGACGACGAGAACGCTCCCAGGTCGCGGCCCGGCCTGCTGGGAGGCCGCCTGGTCCTGGCGATCGGAGCGGTCGCGCTCGGACTGGTGGCGGCGGTCGTCATCATCAGCCTCGGCGGCGACTCCGACGACTCCGCCACCGATCCGTCAGCGGCACGCGACATCGCGGCGGGCAACGACGCCACCACGGGCACAGACGCGGATCCGGACGCCCCGGGTACCTCTCCGCCGAGCACGTGGCAGACGACATCGCCGGCGGGACTGGAGATCAGCGGCGACACGCCCCAGGGCGCTCTGGCCGCGATCTCGGTCCACGACCCCGCAACCCCGACGGTTGCGGGTCAGGCGTCACAGCACTGCGTGCTGGTGACCCTCACCGGCGCGGTCACCGTCGAGACCTTCGGGTGCGCTGCGATCCCGGATGGACCCTCGGATGCGACGACCACCGACCCGGTCGAGTTGGACATGAGCAGACCCGGAGACCCCCGGATCGGCTGTGCGGCGACCGAGACCAACGAGCGCGCCGATGCCGCGGAACCGATCGACGCGACGTCGCAGTTCGTGATCCCCGAGGACCCGGAGCTGCCCGCAGGTGACTACGCGATGACCGTCGTCACGGTCACCGGTGTCGGTGACGGATGCCCTCCGACCGATGGGGTGACCGAGCACGAGTCCTCCGCTGAGACGACGATCGCGATCCCCTGAGGATCAACGCGTCGCCGCCCTGCGGTACAACGCAACCCACTTCCTCACCGCAGCGTCCACATCGAAGCGTCCGACTGCGACGGCTGCCGCGCGTTCACCCATCGCAACTCGCAGCGCAGGATCGTCGTGCAGCGAGCGGATAGCGTCCGCGAGCCCGTCGAGATCACCGACCGGTACCACCAGCCCTGTCTCGCCGTCATCCACCGCCTCGCGGATGCTGCCCACATCGGTCGCCACCACCGGGACTCCGGCATGCATCGCCTCGGCGACGGTCACCGGGAAGGCCTCCAGGCGCGACGACAACAGGTAGACGTCGAAGGTGGGGTAGAGGTGACGCGCGTCGGGGGAGAACGGTCGCAGCTCGACCTGTTCGGCGACACCGAGACTCTCGACGAGGGCCTCGAGCTCGCCACGCTGGGGACCGTCGCCCAGCACCACGAGGCGGTAACCGGGTCCCAGCCTCGCCAGCACACCGATTGCGAGGTCCACTCCCTTCGCCGGGTCGTGACGCGCCAGCATCCCGATCGTGAAGTCCTGTTGTGACCGAGGCGGCGGATCCAGCTCGAGCGCAGGCACCCCTGAGTGGATCACCTGCATCGAGCCCTCCGGCAGGTGGCCGAGCTCCTCGATGAGGCGGGCCGCACGGTGACCCACAGCTACGTGGGCGTCAGCGCGCGCAGAGGTGAACCGCTTCAAGCGCTCCGAGCGGGCCGACCAGGTTGCCACCGGTGAGTGCTCCATCACCACGAAGCGCTGGCCAGGGATCGTGATGGCAGCGAGGATCGCCCACTGGCACGACGACATCGACGAGGCGTTGAAGTGGATCACGTCCGCGCCGAGGTTCACGAACGCCCGCCGGGTGGCGAACATCGCAGCGAGGTCCATGCGATCCGCTATCGCCGGCAGCACCGCGTACCGGGCACCGGCACGCCTGGCGGCGATCGATCGGACCACCCCCTCGTCGGGACCCATCACCGTGACCTCGAAGTCGGCGGGATAGCGCTCCACGAAGCTGCCCATCGCCGATTCCGCGCCTCCGAGCACGGTCGAATCGGTGTAGATCCCCAGGCGCAGCACGCTCTCAGTCAACCATCCGGGGTCGGCCCCCAGCGCCATCGGCACCGTTGCGCGTCGACCCTGGGGGCCGCTCGTCGGTGGGGCCGGCGGGGACAGGCCCGACATGGGCAGTTGTGACCAGGACCGCGACCATGCTCCACGTGACACGTCATGGCATTGTGTACATGGCGAACCACCCACAGCGTGAGCACCCACAGCGCGAGCACGCACGGCACCCAACACTTCAGCGATGAGCCCCGACACAAGAGCAGAGACACCGGATCCGACCACGGCCGGCGTGGCGGCTGCGACCGACCGGGACCGGGGTGAACCGCGGACCGTGGTCCCGAGCCACAGGGACCCCGTCGTGTTGCAGAGGGACCCCGCTGTCGTGCGCTGGATCACGCGGTGGCGCCGCGCGGGCCGCGCCGAGGGCGCCACGCGTGAGTGGTACGGCGTTCGCGCAACGGCCCTGGCGACCATGGTCTGTGCTCTCGGCGTGTGGCAGCCGGGTGCGGTGGTGTTCCTGGGCATCCTCACCGCCCTGGTGATCGTCCACGAGTGGGGTCACTACGTGGTGGCCAGACGGGTGGGCATGGCACCCACGGAGTTCTTCATGGGGTTCGGGCCTACCGTGTGGTCGCGCACAGGCCCTTCGGGGCTCCGCTACGGCGTGAAGCTCCTACCCGCCGGCGGCTACGTGAAGATCCCGGGGATGGGTCCCCGCGAGCAGGTGGAGGCGTCGCGGGAGCGCTTCACATACCGGGCGGCCCCGCGCCGGGCGCGCCTCGCGGTGGTCCTGGCAGGCGTGGCGGTGAACTTCGCGGTGGCCGTGGTGCTCTTTGCCGGGTTCGCCATGACAGAACCAGGCGTCGGCCCGCTACGGGCGGTGGGCACCGGGGTCGAGCGGACCACGCAGGTGGCCACCGGAACCCTCGACGGCCTCGGGTCACTCGTGCTCGGAGCCGACGACTACGCTCGGTCGGTCGCCAAGGGCGACGTTCCCGAGAACCGGATGATGTCACCGATCGGCGGTGCGCAGGTGGCCGGAGGACTGCTCGACATGGCGCCCGACAGGCTGTTGTTGCTCGCCGCGGTCTTCTCGGCATCGCTCGCTTTGTTGAACCTGCTGCCGCTGTTGCCCCTCGATGGCGGGCACGCTGCGCTTGTCGTGGTCGAGTGGGTCCTGGCCCGCGTTCGCGGACGACCGGGTCTGCGTCTCGACCCCAACCGCTTCACACCGGTCGCGGTGGTTGTCCTGGTGGTGTTGTTGTCGGTCTCGGCCAGCGCCATGTATCTCGACATCCTGCACCCCCTCGGCGACGCTCTGCGCTGAGGGACCGAAACGCCACTCGAGTCAGGCCACCCGCTGTCTCAGACCCCGGTGTGGCCGAAGCCGCCCTCGCCACGCTCGGTCGCCTCCAGGCGTTCGACCTCCACGAAGCGGGCGTGCTCGACCCGCTGGATCACCAGCTGCGCGATGCGGTCACCCCGCTCGACGGTGAACGCGTCGTGCGGATCGGTGTTGACCAGCAGCACCTTGAGCTCGCCGCGGTATCCGGCGTCGATCAGACCCGGGGTGTTCAGGCACGTCACGCCGTGGCGCAGCGCGAGGCCGCTTCTGGGTTGGATGAAACCGGCGTGTCCGACCGGGATCGCCACCGACACGCCGGTCGGCACCAGGGCACGGTGACCGCCCGCGGGGATCTCCACACGCTCGGAGGCGCGCAGGTCGACGCCCGCGTCACCCGGTTTCGCGTAGGACGGCAACTCGAGACCGGGATCGGTCCTGGTGACGGGTACCTCCAACACGGCGGAGACTCTACAGCCGCCCCGCGGGCGTTCCGCGGTGGCGTGCTCGGCCCACCTCGGGAGGAGCCTCGCCATCGGCCCGCGGGAGGACCCGTCACCGCGACGGCATAGCCTCTGGTCATGATCGCTTGGATGGATCTCGAGATGACAGGGCTCGACTCGACGCGCGACGTCATCGTGGAGATCGCGACCCTGATCACCGACGACGAGCTCGCAATCGTCGCCGAGGGACCCGACCTGGTGGTGCACCAACCCGACGACGTGCTCGCGACCATGGTCCCGGTGGTGCGCGACATGCACACCACCAGCGGGCTCCTCCAGGAGATCCGCGACTCACAGGTGAGCCTCGAAGAGGCCGGCAGGACGACCCTCGAGTTCCTCAGAGCCCACATCGACAAACCACGGGCCGTGCCGTTGGCGGGCAACTCGATCGGCATGGACCGTCGGTTCCTCGCCGCCTACCTGCCCGAGATCGAGGAGTTCCTCCACTACCGCTCGATCGACGTGTCCACGGTCAAGGAGCTCGCTAGGCGCTGGTACCCCGACAAGCTGGCCGGTCTCAACAAGGGCAACTCGGCACACCGGGCCATGGACGACATCAGGGAATCGGTCTCCGAGCTCCGCTACTGGCGTTCGACTGTGTTCGCTACACCCGCAACCCCCACGACACCGTGAGCGCCGCGGTTCCGTGAGCGAGAACACCGTGAGCCCGGGCACACAGAGCGGGAGCCCGCAGAGCGAGAGCCCGCGCAGGAGGTCCTACCTGGATCCCAACGGCGAAGGTGACCCCGAGCGATCAGGCCGGGGTGACGCGACCACGACCGCCGCATCACCCGAGGGCGAGGTCCGCCAGGAACGCCTCGATGCCCGCGAAGAGGTCGACGAGGTGGCAGACGGTGTGCTGCGGATCCAGATACCGATCATGTTGCCCGGGCTCGGCCACGTGAACTGCTATGTCCTCGAGGATCCCCGCGGAGCAACGCTGGTCGACCCGGGCCTCCCGGATCCCTCGTCGGCACAGGTGCTGGCCGACCGCTTGGCGAGCATCGGCATCGCGCCGCAACGCATCCACACGGTGCTGGTCACCCATTCGCATCCCGACCACTTCGGCGGGGCGGGTCGCCTCAGAGCCGAGCACCACTGCGACGTGGTGGCACACGAGGACTTCGCCACCCCTTTCGATCCCCGGCCGGTGGACGCAGAGCTCTCGGAGCTCTCCGCCGCGACCGGGCAACCAGACCTCTCCGAGGCGCTCGGCGGGGGCGAGATACCCGAGATCGACGGACCGGTCAACGAGGGCCTGGCAGCGATCCTCTTCGGTGACGGCCCGATCCCCGACATTCCCGCGGAGTCGACACCCTACGGCGAGGACGGCTACCGGCCCGGGGAGAACGAACTCGAGTGGATGCGCTCCTGGGATGACATGTCGAAGAAGGGCCTGTTGTCGCTGCGGCCGACCATACGGGTCCACGAGGGACAGTGGTTGAGAATCGGCGGTCGTGACTGGCAGGCGCTGCACACGCCGGGACACACCGGTGACCACCTGTGCCTGTGGGACCCGGCATCAGGGGTGTTGCTCTCCGGTGACCACGTCCTTCCTACGATCACGCCCCACATCTCGGGTCTCACCCCCGCACCCGACGCTCTGGCCGACTTCGTGGCCGCTCTGCGACGAGTCGCCTCCCTCGAGGGAGTGACCACGGTCCTGCCCGCCCACGGCCTGGCCTTCGAGGACCTCCCAGGACGCGTCGAGGAGATCATCGTGCACCACGACCACCGGCTTGCCAGGCTCGAGTCGATAGCCGACGAGCTCGGCACCGCCGGAGTGCGCAGCTACAGCAGGGTGCTGTTCCAGCCACGGTCGTGGGGACCGATGGCCGAATCGGAGACCTACGCCCACCTCGAGCACCTGCGGCTCACCGGGCGGATGACCCGGGGCACCGATTCCGAGGGCCGGTTCGTCTACACGAAAATGACTTGACGCGCAGGCGCGGGGCTGTTTCAGTGACCTGAACCGACCCCACGGGTGTCGCCCGGCGCCCGACGCACCAGAACGTGCGTGCGAAGACCACCACGACGATGATCCAGACGTCCACCACCGCCAACCACGACGCCGAGCACCACGATTCTGCCCGCGCGCAGTGTGTCGGGCGCAGCGTGATCGCACACGTGGCCCCTGATGCGACCCGCCGGAGCGCCAGCCGAACCACCACTGCCAAGTCGTTCGGCCCGTACACCTCCGGCGGTCCCACCCGAGGTGGAGATCCTCCCCCGCACTGAATCCGGTGCGAACCAGGACTCCGCAGAGCCGTCGGGTGAACCACCCGGCGGCTCGTTGTTTTTTGGGGGCCTCGCCGACCCGCAGGCATCCGGGGCCACCTCCCCCCGGGGCAGCGTCCCCTGATCGGATCGAACGAAGCGAGCACGCGATGACTGCACACGCAGGACATGAGAGACCACGACCCGAGCTGTTGGCGGGACCCAGGGGTTGGGAGCACGCGGCCGCGTGCCGTGATCTGCCGACCGCGCGGTTCTTCACCGACGACGTGGACGAGATCTCCGACGCCAAGCGGGTCTGCTTGGCCTGCCCGGTGCGCTCGGAGTGCCTCGACGCAGCAGTCGCGCGTCGCGAGCAGTACGGGATCTGGGGCGGACACCTCTTCGTCGCGGGGCGGATAGCGCTCTCCAAGCGTCGACGGGGCCGCCCACCGAAACGTGAGCGACCCGGCGACTCGTTCCCCGAGGTCGAGGTGCCCGCCGCCTACCGGCGCCTCGTCGCCCGGCCCGTGGCGTGACCCGTTTCGCACCGCTGGCGATCTGACCCCACGGTCGCTGCTCGGTACCTTGGGGGGATCACGGACGACGACCCCCGGCTGATCGGGGTGCCCGACCCACCGAGGAACGAACAGACATGACCGAGCTCTCGTCGAGCACGGATTCTCCCGAGGACACTCCCGCGGAGACGCCCAGGGAGCCCCGCCGGAAGATCGACCGGCTGTCGCTCGCAGCGATCACCGTCGTCTCGCTGGCGGTGGCCATCTTCATCACACTCGGGATCGTGGAGATCTTCGGCACCGAGCGGGATGATGCGGTCGACGTGAGCGAGGTGCTCGAGGACTCCACCGGAGTCGGTGAGCAGGACTCCACCGGAGTCGGTGAGCAGGACTCCACCGGAGTCGGTGAGCAGGACTCCACCGGAGTCGGTGAGCAGGGCTCCGGAGCCCTGGAGGTCGGCTCGTCGATTCCGCAGGTGGACCTCGAGCTGCTCGGCGGTGGATCCACCTCGACCGCGGAGCTCCTCGGCGGTCCCCTGGTGATCAACTTCTGGTCCTCGACCTGTGCGCCGTGCCTGGCTGAGATGCCCGAGTTCGAATCGGTGTACCGGGAGCTCGACGGAACCGTCGCGTTCCTGGGAGTGGACGTGACCGACTCGGCCGAGGCCGGAGAGAAGATGGTCGAACGGACCGGGATCAGCTACCCGAACGCACGTGACCCGCGCGGCGAGGTGATCCGCGCCTTCGGGGGAACGGCACTGCCCCGCACCGTGCTGGTCGATTCCGACGGGCGGGTCGCGGCTCTGCACGACGGCGCTCTCGACGCGCAGCAGCTGAAGGACTCCCTGCACGAAACGGGACTGTCGTGAGCAAGCGCGAACCAGCGCGGTGAACGGCACCCTCGCGTACGCCTTCGTCGCAGGCTCGGTTGCGACCATCAACCCCTGCGGGTTCGCGCTGCTGCCCGCCTATCTGAGCTACTACCTGGGCTTCGAGGACACCGCGGCCGGCGAGCCGGACAGGGCGGGCACGCAGGTCCCCAACCCTGTGCTCAGGGCACTCGGCGTGAGCCTGGCGGTGACCCTCGGATTCGTTGCGGTCTTCGGGGTCATGGGGGTGGCGTGGTCGTCGGTGTCGGGCTGGCTGGGACACCGGCTGCCGTATTTCACGATGGTGATCGGAGTGGGGTTGGTGGTGCTCGGGATCGCGATGCTGCGCGGCTTCGAACCGACCCTGAACCTGCCGAAGGTGCAGCTCTCGGACAACCGTCGCCAGCTCTGGTCGATGTTCCTCTACGGAGTCTCCTACGCGGTCGCGTCCCTCAGTTGCACGATCGGGGTGTTCATCGCGGTCACCTCCACAACGCTCACTGACTCGAGCTTCCTCGGGGGTGTGACCACGTTCATCGCATACGGCCTGGGCATGGGTGCGACCCTGGCTGTCCTGACGATCGCGGTGGCCCTCGCCAAGGCAGGGATCGTGGCGCGCTTCCGGAGCCTGCTGCCGAAGATGAACGCGATCTCGGGTGTCCTTCTGATCCTGGCGGGGATCTTCGTCGCCTACTACGCGTACGTAGAGACCCAGGAGCTCTCGGGAAACGGCTCCTCAAGAGTGGTCCGCTGGGTGCGCGGGCTCCAGAGCTCCGCGCAGGGGTGGGCGCAGCGGACCGGCGCCACCCGGTTGCTTCTGGGAGCCGTGGTGATCATCGTCGGTTCGCTGATCCTCACCTGGGCGCTTCGCCGCGGGAGCACACCCGATCGGAGAACCTAGGATCGGATCCGATGGACCGAGAAACGAGCCTTCCCGAGGCACTCGCCGCGGCGGTGACCCAGAGCGCCTACCTCGATGACGTGACCTCACGGCTGGAGCCGTACGGCTTCGCCCCCTCCTCGACGCTGCCCGCCGTATCGATCTGTCGTGACGAGCTCACCCAGCACCTGATCGCCGCGGTGACCGAGCGGTGGGGGCCGACGTTCGCTCTCGGAGGGCTCGGGGGCGTCCCGTCGCTCGGGCGGACCGGATGGGGGGCGTGCCTCGCGCACGTTCCCGACTCGGTGGAGCGCGGCAAGCTGTTGGTGATCGGTGCCACCCACATCGGGATCGGCCCTGACGGGTCACCGGGCCACAACCTGCGCCACAACCAGAGCGAGCCGACCCCCACCTGTGGTGCGCTCAGCGCCCTGTTGGCCACCTGGGGCGACCGGCAACACGCTGGTGCGCCGGAGTCCCGGCTCGCGGATGACGAAGCCGTGCTGTTGCGCAAGCTCGTGGAGAGCGAGCTCGGCGGTGAGCCCGAGGGGATCGTGGAGCTCACCCTCGCCGCCACCGGAGCCGTCGAAGCCGAGATGATGACCCAACTCGATGCGCTGGAGCCGTGGGACCGGATGGACGTCGCGGTGTTCACCGGGGTGCAGATCCACCTCGTCGGTGCCGAGGACCGGGTGCTCGGAGTGAACGCCGTGCTGCGCGGCGAGGGTGGCGCGACCACGAGCCTGACGGGCTTGCGAGGCTGACGGGCTCACGGGCTGACGAGCCGGGGTCGACCGACGCGGCTCAGGGTGACAGCCGCTCCCGCACCCAGCCTTGCACGGACCCAGCGTCGTCGCGTGGGCCTTCGCCGTGCACCGCTGGTGTCGAACCGGAGTCGCGGGTGAACCGGATGCGGTCGTGCAGCCGGCTGGGCCGACCCTGCCAGAACTCGATGCAGCGTGGCACGACCGCGTAGCCACCCCAGTTATCCGGGCGCGTGACCTCGCGGCCCTCGAATCTCGCCTCGCAGCGCGCCACCGACTCCAACAGCTCGTCCCTGGAGTCGAGCACCGCTGACTGCTCGCTCGCCCATGCTGCAAGCTGGCTGTCCCGTGGTCGCCCTGCGAAGTACGCGTCGCTGAGCGCGTCGTCGAGCACCTCGGCGGTGCCGTCCACACGGACCTGGCGGTGAAGCCCGAGCCAGCTGAACAACAGTGACACCTCCGGGTTGTGCGCGATGTCCCGGCCCTTGTGACTGGAGCGGTTCGTGAAGAACCAGAACCGTCCGCGGGGATCGAGCTCGCGCAGCAACACGTTGCGACTGCTCGGTCGGTGCCTGTGGTCGACCGTGCACAGCACCACCGCGTTGAAGTCGTCACCGACGCCCACCTCGGCCTCGGCCAGCCAGGAGCGCATCGCGGATATCGGGTCAGCGCCGAGATCGTCCAGCGACAGGCCGCTCCACTCGTAGTCGACCCTCGTCCCGAGATCGGCACGGCGGTGCTCGTTCGGCGGCTTCATGGATGGAGTATCCCAGCTCGTAGTGTCGCGACCAGCATGGACACACGTCGGAGCGTCGCGATCGCGATCGGAGCCGTCGTGGGTGCCGGTCTGCGTTGGTCGCTCGCCGAGGCGATGGGGCCCGGCGGCGTCGACGCCGCGCTGTTGTGCGTGAACCTGTTCGGCGCCGCTCTGCTCGCAGCTCTCACCTCCATGCGAACCGGTTCGCTCGACCCGCGGCTCGAAGCGCTGCTGGGCGCCGGGTTCTGCGGAGCGTTGACCACCTGGTCCTCGCTCGCCCTCCGCACGGCTTCGCGGTACCACGACGGGGTGTTGGCTGCACCGACGCTGTGGCTGTTAGCCAACCTCGTGGGGGTACTGGGGATCGTGGTGCTGATCCGCTCCGTGTGGGGCCCCGGGGCCGGTTCCGACCCCGCCGGAACATCGGCAACGCGACCGTGATCGCCGTAGCGTTCGTGGTGGCAGCAGCTGCGTTGGCGCTGTTGCGCAGCGTCATCACGGAACGGTTCAACACCTCGGCGTTCCCGACCGGCACCCTGGTGGTCAACGTCTCGGGTTCGTTCGTCGCCGCGGTGCTCTCCGGAGCGGTTCCCGGTCGCTGGCAGTCGGTCACCGGGGTCGCCGCTGCAGGGGCGTTCACCACCTTCTCCACCTTCGCGGTCGAGGTGGCCGCTCTGTGGGAGGACCAGCGCCGGGCGGTCGCGGGAGCCTATGGGGCACTGACCGCGGGAGCAGCTGTCGGCGCGGCTTTCATCGCGCTGGCGCTGTGATCGCTTCGGCACCCCTCATGTAGGGGCGCAGCAACTCGGGGATCCCGATGGCCCCATCGGGCCGGCGCCAGGTCTCCACCAGGGCCGCCCACACGCGGGGTACCGCGAGCGCGGATCCGTTGAGGGTCTCGACCACGGCGGTGCCCTTACCGGCCTCGGGTCGGTAACGCAGGTTCGCTCGGCGCGCCTGGTAGTCACCGAACCACGACACCGAGGACACCTCGAGCCAGTTGTCGACCCCGGGTGCGTAGACCTCGATGTCGAAGGTCCGCCTCGCCGATGCCCCGAGGTCACCCGCGCACAGGTCCACTATCCGGTACGCGAGACCGAGGTCGCCGATGAGGGTCTCGGCACGACCGAGGATCTCGGCGTGCAGCTCGGCTGAATCCTCGGGTCGGCAGTAGGCGAGGATCTCCACCTTGTCGAACTCGTGGACGCGCAGCAGCCCACGGGTGTCCTTGCCGGCTGAGCCGGCTTCGCGGCGGAAGCACGAGGTGTGGGCGCAGAAGCGCTTCGGAAGGTCCTCCTCGGCCAGGATCTCGTCACGACCGAGCGAGGTGAGCGGCACCTCCGCGGTCGGGATCGCCCAGAGGTCGTCGCGTTCGATGTGGTACGCCTCGTCGACGAACTTCGGCAGATGCCCGGTGGCCACCATGGTGTCGGTGCGAACGAGCGTCGGGGGCCTGATCTCCTCGTAGAGATCGGAGTTGCGGTCGAGTGCGAGCTGGCAGAGCGCACGCACCAGCGCCGCCCCCGCGGCCCGGTACATCACGAACATCGAACCCGACAGCTTCACCGCCCGGCTGACGTCGAGGATTCCGAGCGCCTCGCCGATCTCCCAGTGGGGTACCCGTTGATGGGACTGATAGGAGCCCGGGTCGTAACGCTCCGTACGGACCACCCGGTTGTCGGCCTCGCTCGATCCGTCGGGACAGGCCTGCGCGGGCAGGTTCGGGATCCGAAGCATCACCTCGCGGAGCTCCGCGCCGACGCGCTCCGCGTCGGTGTCGAGGCCCTTCTCCTCGTCGCCGAGCATCTTGGACTGGGTCTGCAGCTCCTGCGCTTCGTCCCCTCGGCCGTCACGGTGCATGGCGCCGATCTCGTTGGAGAGCGTCCTGATCTCAGCGCGCAGGGCGTCGCGGCGGACCGTCAGTGCCCGCATCCGCTCATCGAGGTCGGCGGCACGGTCCACCGCGGCGGGGTCCTCGCCACGACGCGCGATCCCCGCACGGACGGCTTCGGGATCTGAGCGGATCAGTCGCACATCGAGCATGCGGCCACGGTAGTCCCACCCGATCACCGACCAAACGTGGGTTCCAACGCTCCCCCAGCGGTCCCCAGCGGGATCTGGGGGTTTCACCGGATGCCGCCGGTGTCCCGAGCGGGTGAGCCTGAACGGGCACCCGACGGACCGAAGGACCGGCTCGTCGGCCGACGAAGCGGAAGGACCGACATGTACCAACCACAGCTCTCACAGTTCCTCACCGACCGGCGCAACGCCGGGGTCACCCCCGATGTGATCACCCGGGAGCTCATCGACCGGGGATGGCCGGCCGACCATGCCGGCGCCGCGGCCCTGCGCTCCCTGCGCCGCACCGACCACCACGGACTGCTCTACTGGACGCTCACGTTCTCGGTCGGCTTCGCTTCACTCGCCATCGCGTCGTCGCTGCACCTCGCCATGGCGCCGGCTGTGCAACGCTCGAACCTGGCGATCGCGATCTGGATCACGATCGCCCTGGTGGCCGTGCCGCTGGCGGGCGTCTCGGTCCACTTCGCCATGCGGGTCGAGTCCACCAGCGCACACGCGATCTGGTCACCCACGCGACGCGCGTTGTTCGGCACCCTCGCAGGCGTTGCGGCGGTCGTGGGCATGGTCAGGCTGCTCAGCTACGTCTTCGCGATGGTCGCGGCGCTGCTCGGGGTCAGCGGCTACGAGCTCACACCGGCATCGCTACCGCAGGTCATCGTGTCGCTCGCAGTGTCGGTGCCGCTGTTCACCTGGGCTCTCACTGAGTGGCGGCGTTCGAACGTGCTGATCCGCGGCCTCGGCGGGGACGATCCGAGAGGGGACGCCCCACGAGGTCAGGCCACCCCGAACCCGATGGCACGGCAATGATGCTCGCGGAGTCAGTGGCCATCTCTGGTGAGGCCCTGCTGATCGGGCTCGTGGTGCTACTGGCGCTGGGTGTCCTTGCCGTCGCCACGATCACCGGGCTGGTGTACCTGGGCGCGCGCATCGGAGTGTGGTTGGTCCACCACGACGAGCCGCACCGGGACCCTGCGGCCATCCATGGTCCACGGGTCCACCCGGAGGCGCCGAGCGACGCCGATGCGGTCCCGGCGTTGCCCTACCACCTGATCGGTGATCCGGGAGCCAGGCGGCGCCCCCGCCGCTGGCCACTCACCTGGTGGGTCTGGACCGGCGCAACGATCGGCTCCGTGGCGATCGTTGCATGCCTCCCCCATCTGTGGTTCCTCGGGGTGCTGATCGCTCCGGCACTGGGGGCGCTAGGGGCGGAGCTGACGCGGTTTGTAGACCGAGCGGGATCCACATGAGGTCGCGGATGCCCGCTATTCTGGAGCTGACTGGACACGTCACCGCGGATTGGCGGACCCTGGAGTGGCTGACCGTCGCCACCTGGGGATCGTCGTGGCGTTCGTGACGATCGAGCTGGTGGTGCTCGATCGATCCGATCCCGCTCATCGCAGCTCTCGGTTCGCAGCGGCCCGGACAGCGGTCGCGATGGGCTGCGGCGCGGTGCTGATCGGGGTCCTCTACGGGGCGGCGTTCGCGGCGCTGTGGAGGCTCACCGGTCGCTTCGCCCCCCGGGAGCTCGTTGCGTTCTGGGACCGGCGACCGCTGCTGGAAGCGCTCTGCGCGTTCGTGGCCTGGGATTTCTCGGGATGGATCTACCACCTGATCGGACACCGCACAACGATCGGTCGCGCCGCGCACTCCCCGCACCACAGCGGGTCGCACTACGACGCGTCCCTCGCGCTTCGACTCACCTGGATGCCCTGGCACGGCCTCCTGCACCATCCGCTGCTCGCGCTCCTGGGTTTCCGACTCGAGATCATCCTGGGCTGCCTAGCGGTGTCCAACCTCGCTCAGGCACTCGCGCACTCCGCGACGCTTCCACCCGCTCCGCGTTGGCTGGGGGTGCTGGTCATGACCCCCGGCGCGCACCGCCACCACCACGGACCCGATAGCGCGCACCGGAACCTGGGGCCGGTCCTCACGATCTGGGACCGCATGGCAGGTACCTGGTACCCGCCATGGACAACCGCTGCGCAGCCCGGAACATCACCGACGCCACGGGACACCCCGGTGTCACACCGAGGCGCCCTGGCAACGGAGCTCGCCGGCTGGCAACGCCTCGTGAACAGCTGGACTGCTCGCCCGGGCGGACCGGGGCCCACTCACCGGTAGCTTGGGATCGTGGGAAGAGCCACCGCAGCGGCCGACCGGCCACGGGTCACACGCCGGGTTCCGCGTGACACGCGCGGCGCGTCACCGACAGACCGCTCCGCGCTGTTCGGGCTCGGGCTCTACCGGGTCGTGACCGCCTCGTGGGCGGTCGCGGTCGCGCTGATCGACGCACGCTCGGGCGTGCTGGTCGGTCCATGGGTCGCAGTGGTCGTACTCGGCCCGCTGCTGGCGTGGTCGGTGCTCACCGCGGTGCTCGCGCGTCGTGGCCCGCGGTTCCTGCTCACACCCACGGCCACGGTGATCGACCTGTTGGCCGGAGCGATCGTGATCGCCGCAGAGTGGATCACCTACGACGGTGATCACCCGCTGCGCTTCGGCGCCATGTGGCAGGTGGCGCCGGTGATCGGCGCCGGGCTCCGCTACGGCGCACGGGGAGGGTTCGCCGCCGGAGCCGGTCTCGGCGTCGTGAACGCCGTGGCGCTGGGTCTCACCGAGGGCTTCGACGGCCGCGTACTCGCGGCGCTCTCGGCGCTGGTGCTGCTCGGTGTCGCAGGGGGTGCAGCAGGTGCGATCCTCGACCGGCTGCGAAAAGCCGAGGACGACCTCGCCGAGGCGCGGGCACGCGAGCGCATCGCCCGGACGCTGCACGACGGCGTGCTGCAGACCCTGGCGGTGATCCAGCGCCGCAGCGAGGACGCTGACCTGGTGGAGCTCGCCGCGGCACAGGACCGGGACCTGCGTCGCTGGATCCGCGGCGAATCGGATGGACACGCTCCGGATGATCTCGTCGAGAGCCTCCACACGATGGCCGCAAGGATCGCCCGGCGCGACGGCGTCAGGGTCGAGGTGGTCGCAGTCGGGACCCCCCGGCTCGCGCCGGAGCAACACGAAGCGATGCTCGGAGCGGTCACCGAGGCCGTCACCAACGCTGCCAAGCATGCGTCGCCCAGCGCTGTGACGGTGTTCCTCGACACCGACGACGAAGGGGTGGTGTGCTCGGTCAACGACGACGGGTGTGGATTCGAGCCCCACGACTCCGTCGAGGGGCTCGGAATGGAGCGCTCGATGCAGGCACCGATCCTCGCAGCCGGTGGCAGCGTCGTGGTGCGGTCCCGCCCCGGCGCCGGCACCGAGATCGAGATCCGCATCCCGCCCGGTGGGTCTCCCCTGACGCGGAGCGACGGGACCCGACCGTGAGCTCCGTGCGAGCTCGGACGCACGCCCCGGGGCGGTCGCTGAGGGTCGTGGTGGCGGACGACCACCAGATCTGGCGCAGTGGCATCCGCGCCGACCTTGGCGACGGCTTCGCCGTGGTCGGTGAGGCAGCGGACGCGACCGAAGCGATCGATGTGATCCGCACGGAGCAACCGGACCTGGTGCTCTGCGACCTCAACATGCCCGGGGGCGGGGGGCTCCGGGTCGTTCGAGAGGTCGCCGGCGACGTGGCGGTGGTGATCCTCACCGTCTCGGAATCCGAGCGTGACCTGCTCGACACGATCGCAGCGGGCGCGGTCGGCTACCTGCTCAAGTCCACGAGGAGCACAGAGCTCCGTGAGGCTCTGCGCCGAGCTGCACAGGGCGAACCGGTCTTCTCGCCGCAGCTCGCGGCGCTGCTGATCGGGGAGTTCAGGCGCCTCGCCGGCGGATCAGCCAGTGGGGGATCCGACCCCGCGAATCCCGGTGCCCCGGCACCGCTGTCGCCACGCGAGCGCGAGGTGCTGGGACTGGTGGCGAGGGGCCACACCTACCGTCAGGTCGCCGACGAGCTGTTCATCTCGCCGAAGACCGTCGAGAACCACGTGCGCAACACGATGGCGAAGCTGCACCTCTCGCGTCGCAACGAGCTGATCCGCTGGGCGGTCGATCACGGCATAGATCAATAGGGCACAGATCAGCAGGGCACAGATCAGCAGGGGATTGCCGAGGCGCTCCGGGCCGCCCCGCGGTGGGCCACGCGCGAGCGGCTCGCTCGTGATGACTGCCGGCGACCGCGCCGGCGGTATCGTCGGCCGGTGAGCGCGACGGGCCCAGCAGTCGAAGTCCGCGACCTCGTGGTTGACCGTGGCGAAGTCCGTGCGGTCGACCACATCGACTTCACCGTCGAGCATGGTTCCATCGCTGTGCTGCTCGGCCCGAACGGAGCGGGCAAGACCTCGACCGTCGAGCACCTCGAGGGCTACCTCCCACGCTCCTCGGGAGAGGTCCGGGTGCTGGGGCTCGATCCCGCGCGCGATCGTCATGACCTGTCCTCGAAGGTTGGCCTAATGCTGCAGTCGGGAGGCATACCCACCGCTGTCAGGCCCACCGAGGTGCTCACGCAGTACGCATCCTTCTTCGCTCACCCCGAGGACCCCGGGGCGCTGCTGGAACGCGTCGGGCTCGACCGACGTGCCCGAACCCCCTACCGGCGCCTCTCGGGAGGGGAGCAACAGAGGCTCTCGCTGGCGCTCGCCCTCGTCGGTCGCCCCGCGCTGTTGTTCCTCGACGAACCCACCGCCGGGGTCGACCTCGCCGGACGGGACCTGATCAGGGAGCTGATCGGATCCCAGAGCGACGAGGGACGCACGGTCGTGCTCACGACCCATGACCTGATCGAGGCCGAGCAGCTCGCGGACCAGGTGCTGATCATCGACCGCGGTACCCTGGTCGCGGCCGGGAGCCCCGCGGAGCTGGTCGCAGGAGCCGACGACGACGGGGTCCACTTCGGCGCTTCACCGGGACTCGACACAGATGCGCTCGGGCGCGCCGTGGGAGCGGGGGTACGGGAGATCTCACCGGGTCGCTACCTCGTGGCGAGCCCACCGACGCCAGGGACGATGGCCGCGCTCACCGCGTGGTTGGCCGAACAGGGCGTCGTCCTCTCGGAGCTCCGGGCTGCCCGCCACAGCCTCGAGGACGTCTTCCGCCGCCTCACGAGTGAATCGGAACCCACCGACCGGGAGAGCACATGAGGGCGTACCTCGGCCAGCTGCGGCTCGAGGTGGCACTCGCATCCCGTCAGGGCGAGCAGCTGCTGGTGAGCCTCGGGATCCCACTCATGATCCTGGTGTTCTTCTCGAGCATCGACGTGCTGCCGACCGGTACCGACGAACCGATCGACTACCTGGCGCCTGCGGTCCTGGCCCTGGCTGTGATGTCGACGGCCATGGTCTCGCTCGGAATCGGGACGGGCTTCGAGCGGACCTACGGTGTGCTCAAGCGGCTGGGGGCCTCGCCCCTCGGTCGTGGCCGCTGGGTCGCAGCGAAGATCACCCTTGTGCTGTTGACCGAGATCGTGCAGTGGTCGGTGCTGATCGCCACCGCGGCACTGTTGGGCTGGAGCCTTCCCGGAACGGGTTGGCTCGTCGCCGTGCTCGGGGCGTTGCTGGGAACCGCGGCCTTCGGTGGCCTGGGTCTGTTGATGGCCGGCACGCTGCCCGGGCCCGTAACCCTCGCACTGGCGAACGCGGTCTACTTCTTCATGTTGCTCACCGGCGGTATGGTCGTGCCCATCGACGAGCTCCCGTCGGGAGTCGCCCGGATCGCCCGGGTGCTGCCGGCGGCCCCGCTGACCGAGGTGATGACCGGATCGCTCATCGACAGTGGATCGGTGCAGGGATGGGCGTGGCCGACCCTCGCGGTATGGGCCCTCGCCGCTCCCCTGGCAGCAGCGGCATCGTTCCGCTGGGAGGACTGAGGTCGCCCGTTGTCGACGGGCTCGCTCAGGGTCTGCACGTGCCATCGCCTGTGAAGCTTGCAAGCACCTCCCGCGCGCCGGCGGTCGCCACACGCCCGCGGTGGTCGGGCTCACCCTCGACGGGCAGGATCCTCACCTGCTCCGGGGTCCCCAACGCGAACAGTCCGTAGAGCCCCGAACCCTGATCCAGGGTGAGAGCATCCGTTGCGGCTGTCGTGGCACCCCAGAGGCGCAGGGGATGTCGCCACAGGTTCCGGCCACGATCGACGATCGCGGCCAGCAACCCTGCTGCCGCGCGCATTCGCTGGTCGGCGCCATCGGCCTGCCCGACCCACTGACCGTCCCTGAACTCGACGGCCTTGCGTGAGCGCACCAGGCTGAGCGCGGTGTCACCGTCGATGCGCTGTGGACCCGCTCGCAGGTCGATCCCTGTTGCGTCGTCCCTGATCGGGTAGCGGAGGTCGACCTCGACCCCGTCCAGCGCATCGACGAGCTCCATCAGACCTGCCATGTCGACGATCACCAGGTGGTCGACCGCTACACCAAGGTCCCCACAGATCGCGTCGACGATGTTCTGTGGGTCAGGTTCAAGCGTGAGGGCCAGCCGTGTGGGCGAACCCGTCGGAGACTTCACGATCAGGTCCCTCGGGACACTCAGGGCAAGGACGTGCCCGCCGCTGCGGCGCACCAGCATCACGATGTCGGCGCGCGCTCCGGTCGGCCTCCCCGGCCCCACCAGGTACTCGACCCCGGGATCGATCCCCTGTCGGCTGTCTGACCCCACGATCAACCAGGTGTCCCCGGGTTGGGCCTCTGGAAAGCGCACCTCCACCCGGTCGAGTCGTCCCAGCACCACGAACAGCGCCATCACCGCGACGACAGCGCAGACGCACAGCGCTATCAGGGTTCGGCGCAGGCGATTCAGGCGATTCAGGCGATCCGCCGTCGCCGCAGCACCAGCAGGCCGGCACCAGCGACCATGGCGACCAGGGCGACCAGGGTGACGCGGAACACGTTCGAACCGGTGAACGCCAGGTTGCCGCTGGGAGCAGCACCAGTGCTGTCCTGTGGTCCGGGCGTCGGCGAGCCCGTGCCATCCGTGCCATCGGTCGGGGTGTCCGACGCTTCTGTCACGGTGATCTCGGTGCTGGCCACCCGCTCGCTGGTGAGCCCCTTCAGCTCGAGTCGGTGCACCCCTACGGCCACGGACACGGGGATCGTGAAGGTGTCCGAAGCTCCACCGTCACCGTCCGCGGTGAGAGCGCCGAGTTTCACCGGGTCGCTGAACAGCGTGACCGAGATCTCCTCACCCGGCTCGAATCCACTCGCGGTGACCGCGACCTTGCCACCGACAGCCACCGAGCTGACATCAGTGCGCACGCCCGCTTCGGTGGCAGGCGCCGCGACGACCTCCAGTGAGGCCTTGGGGTACTCGTCGTCGGAGTTGTAGCGGTCACAGGTAGCGGCCACCGGCTTCACGCCCGGCTCTGCATCCCCGGGCACCGTGATCACCGCGGACCAGGAGCCGCCTTTCACATCGGACACCGTGACCGGCGCCCAGTCCGCTACTTTCACGATCACTTGGGCGTCCTCGCCCATGCAGGACTTGCCCGCAACGGTCACCTTCTCCCCGGGAGCGGCCTTGGCCGGTTCCACGGTGGGTTGTTGCAGCCCGCCACCTGCTGACGCCGTCCCCGCTCCGGTCATCAACAGGCACGCCGCGAACGCTGACGCCCACATCACCTTGAACCCAAATGACTTCATGGCCCTTCACTCTCCTCGGTCGGACCGGGTGTTCGATTGACACTCCCGATACTGCGGATACGAGTGTAACGGGTCACGACACAGATCCGTCGCTCCGACTGCTCGACTGTGGTTCACCGCCGTGGATTCGAGCCAAGCCCGCGGATCGGGCGCCTAACCCGGCGCTGATGTCAGCCCCCCTCAGGAGCCAGCGTCGTCGTGGTCACCTCGGGTGGCGGGTCGTCGAAACGCTGGTGGCCGTTGTCGGTCCACATGTTCATCGAGGTCATCGCGATCAGGTAGATGACCAGTGCCACCCCGAGACCGAATGTGAACACCCGTTTCACGAGCGCGGCATCGAAGCGAAGGTGCATGAAGAACCCTGCGATCAAGGCGAACTTGATCACCATGATCGTCAACAGGACCGCCACGCCGACGCGACGAACCACGTCACCCTCTCCGAACCACGACTCCCAGAAGTAGGTGGATACCTCGAGCGCGGTGAGCCCCAGCAGCACCCAGAACACGGTGAAGTACTGGTTGTCGGTCGGTCCATGGGTGTGACCGGCGTCCAGGTGCCCCATGTGGCGGTCGTCGTGGATCTCCTCGGTCGCTGGTGCCGTCATCGTCGCGGTGGCGGTTGCAGCGGGTGTCGAAGCGTCGCCGGGGTGTTCGTCGGTTGCCGATCCGGGCTCCTCCTTGCCGAAGTAGCCGGGTTCGTGTTCGGTGTCCGGGCTCACGATTCTCCTAGGGGATCAGGTAGACGACTGTGAAGATGACCACCCACACTATGTCCACGAAGTGCCAGTACAGTCCGATCACCTCGACCGCCTCGGCGTGGATCCGCTGGCGGAACGACATGCCGATCAGGGCGACGAGCATCAATATGCCCACCGCCACGTGCACTCCGTGGAACCCGGTGAGCGTGTAGAACGCGGAGGACGACACGTTGGAGGTGTAGCCGAGCCCCTCGGAGACGAACACGGTGAACTCGTAGATCTGCCCACCGACGAACAAAGCCCCCAGCAGCGCGGTCGAGCCCAGCCACAGCCGCATCCGCGTGGCGTCGTTGCGCATGGCAGAGGTGACCGCGAGCACCATCGTCAGCGAGGACATCAACAGCACGAAGGTCGTCATCGAGGTGAAGGGGATGTCGAACAGCTCCGAGATCCTCACCGGGCTCCCGGCCAGGCCGGGTATCTCGCCGGGGCGGTTCTTGTAGACGAAGTAGGTCGAGATCAGCCCACCGAACAGGAGCGCGTCCGATGCCAGGTACACCCACATCGCCAGCTTGGGGTTCGAGATCCCCGTCGAGGTCGCGTGGGAGTCGTCGGGGAACTCGACGTCCTCGATCTCCTCGTAGGCGAGCTCTGCCACGTCAGCCAACTGGGGCCTCCTCTGTGCCTGCGTCGGAACCCTCGGTAGCCGACCCGGTGGACTCGTCTGCGCGCCCAGCCGGTTCGGTCTCGGTCGGTTCGTCGCCGGGGTCTGGCTCGTCGTGGTGGTCATGGCCCGCGTCGGGATCGTCCGCCGGCTCCATCGCCCAGCCGAAGATCGCGGTGATCGTGATCAGCGCGCCCGGCAGTGCCCACCAGAGGTTGAAGATCAACCCGTAGCCCACAAGTGGCAGACCCGCGGCGAACACGAGCGGCCAGTACGAGGGTGACGGCAGGTGGATCCCGGTCGCTCCCGGAGCCTGTGCGACATCCTCGGTCCTCGCGATCCTCACCAGCCGGCCTTCCTCGTCATGGCCGTACTTGCGGTGCCAGAACTCGTCGAACTCCTCGACCACCACGGTCTCGGAGAAGTTGTACTCCGGCGCCGGTGACGGGACCATCCACTCGAGTGACCGCCCGTCCCAGGGGTCGGGTCCCGGGTCGACGGGGTTGCGTCGGTGCGCCCGCAGACTGTGGAAGATGTTGTAGATGAATATCAGGATCGACACCGCGAGGGTGTAGGCGCCGATCGTGGCCACCAGGTTCCACACGTCGAAGCCCTGGCCGTCGGTGTAGGTCCAGGTGCGTCTCATCATCCCCTGCAGGCCCAACATGTGCATCGGCCCGAAGGTGAGGTTGAACCCGATCAGCATCACCCAGAAGTGCCACTTGCCGAGCGTGTCGTTCAACATGTGCCCGAACATCTTCGGATACCAGAAGTAGATGCCCGCGAAGAGCGCCAGGAGCGCTCCCCCGAACAGCACGTAGTGGAAGTGGGCGATGATGTAGTAGGTGTCGGTCTGCTGGGTGTCCGCGGGCGCAACCGCGTGGGTCACACCCGAGAGCCCGCCGATCGTGAACATCGTGATCAGCCCGATCGAGAACAGCATCGGGGTGGTGAAGCTGAGCCGGCCGCCGTACATGGTGGCCATCCAGTTGAGGATCTTCACCCCGGTCGGCACCGCGATGAACATCGTGGCGAGCGAGAAGGCGAGAACCGAGATCGGACCCATGCCCGAGGAGAACATGTGGTGGGCCCACACGCCCCAGCCCATGAAACCGATGGCGATGCCCGAACCGACCATGAACGGGTAGCCGAAGATCGGCTTGCGGCTGAACACCGGGATCACCTCCGAGACGATCCCGAAGCTCGGCAGGATCATGATGTACACCTCGGGGTGGCCGAATATCCAGAACAGGTGCTGCCACAGCAACGGATCCCCGCCCTTCGCGACGTCGAAGAAGCTCGCCCCGAAGAGGCGGTCGAACATCAACAGGAACAGCGCGACGGTGATGACCGGCAGCGCGAACACCAACAGGACCTGGGTGATGAACGCCATCCAGGTGAACACCGGCATCTTCATCATCGACATGCCAGGGGTGCGCATGTTGAACACCGTCACGGTGAGGTTGATCGCGGAGATCGTGGAGCCGATCCCGATGATGATCAGGCCCACCGCGTAGAAGTCCATCCCGTGCCCGGGGGTGAAGG
>CAYVYG010000002.1:29479-30820 GCA_964454385.1 uncultured Microthrixaceae bacterium | reverse complement strand
CCCGTGAACGATCCATCGACCACGCGTCTCGGCCTCGACGCCGATGAACTTCTCTCCACCACCCGGGCGGTGAGAAGACGCCTCGACCTCGACCGACCGGTCGACATGTCTCTGATCGATGAGTGCCTCGAGTTGGCGGTCCAGGCGCCCACGGGTTCCAACTCCCAGGGTTGGCACTTCGTGGTGGTCACCGACGAACACAAGCGAGCCCATCTCGGCGAGCTCTACAGGGCGGGCTTCGACTCCGTCTACGGTGACCGGACGCGGGACCGCTCTGCCATCCCCGGCGACGATCCGGATCACGCAGCGACCACCCGGCGGGTGATCGATTCCGCCGCTCACCTCGCCAAGAACATGGGACAGGTACCGGTGATGGTGATCCCGTGCCTCTGGGGACGCACCGATGGAACCGATGTGGCACAACAGGCAGGAGCCTGGGGCTCACTGCTGCCGGCGGTGTGGAACTTCATGCTCGCGGCGCGCGAGCGGGGTCTCGGAACGTGCTGGACGACCCTGCACCTGTTGCACGAGGCCGACGCGGCAGAGCTGCTCGGGCTGCCCGACCGGGTGATGCAGGGGGCGTTGATCCCGGTCGCCCACACCATCGGAACCGACTTCCGGCCCGGGCCCAGGCGGGAGATGTCGCGCATCGTTCACCACGACGGCTGGTGAGGGGAGCCGGCCTCCCTCAGGCTCTCCCACATCGCTGCGGAGGTACCTTTGCCGGGGTCCGGCCGGGTCTCAGAACCCGAACATCCCCCGCAGGTACGCTGCCTGTCCCAGGTGCTGGAGGCAGTCGTCGGCCACCGAGACCAACCGGACCCCGAGGCTGACCGGCGGGTCCCAGCGACGGTCAACGATCTCTGCGAGCGACTCCTCGGTCACCTCTGCGAGCATCGCTTCTGTTCGTGACTGGGCCGCCCCCAGGTAGTCGACGAGCAACCCGGGGTTCCCGGGACGGACGCGTGCGACCTGTTCGGCGTCGTGGCCGTAACCCATGTCGTCGGGGTCGGGCGCCATGTCGAAGCGCGCAGCCCAGCCGTCGCTCACCCACAGCTGCTCGGTCCCGGCGAGCTCCGAGATGTGGTGGTCCTGCAGGCGGGCGCAGTGCCAGACCAGCCAACCGATGCTGTTCGTGGCACCCTCGGGGGCGCGCGCCAACTGGTCCTGATCCAGTCCCTCGACCGCGGTGCTCGCCAGAGGCGGGACCCGTCCGTAGAGCTCGATGAACACTGCTGCGACGTCCATGTTCGGTGCACCTCCGTGAACGCTGTCGGGTGGAGCCGTTGCGCTGACCGGTCGCGGATCTGTGCCCCGACCCCCGTGGCGCCGGGGATCACC
>CAYVYG010000002.1:0-29469 GCA_964454385.1 uncultured Microthrixaceae bacterium | reverse complement strand
ACGCGCCCGACGCCTGGGTCGACCCCGGGAAGCTGATCGCACAGCAGCAGCTGGTCGGATCACTGCGACCCGAGCCGTGGGTGCCTGCTGGGGTCGTGCGAGTGGCTGGTTGCTTCGTGGCCTTCGCGCCGGGCGAACAGGGTCCGGGTCGCGCCGGCGACCGTGCCTGGGTGGCCTCGGTGATGACCGCGGTCGATCTGTCGGTCTCCGGTGACGCAGCGGTCGAGGTGGAGAGCCACGAGGTCGTGACCGCGCGCGCGGGCAGCGGCTACGTGCCGGGTCTGCTCGCCATGCGCGAAGGAGCCATGATGGTCGCCGCTCTGGTGTCGCTGTTCGACAGCGTTGGTGCACCGGATGTGCTGATGGTCGATGCGACCGGGCGGGATCACCCTCGGCACTGCGGGGTTGCGCTGCATCTGGGTTGGTACCTGGATGTTCCCTCTGTGGGGGTCACCCACCGGATGCTCACCAGACCTCACGACGAACCACCGGCGCTCGCGGAGCGAGGTGACATGGCGCCGGTCGACGCGATGGCAGCCTGGGTCTGCACGCAGGATCGGGTGCGGCCGTTGGTCGCGCACGCCGCCTGGCGAACCGATTTGACGACCGCTGCGCGATTGGTGGTGCACAGCGCATCGCGGGTACGCACCCCCGAGCCGCTGCGCGTGGCCCGTGAGCTCGCCCGAACCGCTCGCAGCGGTAGCTGAGGTCGGCTCGTCGGTGGCGGGTCGCTCAGCGACCTGTGGCGCTCACGTTCTGATGGTCCCTGGAGCTCCGCCAACGTCCACCCCAGCCCCACCCGATGCGGTCGAACGCGGCGACGGCCGCGGATCCCTCCACGAGCATCCCGGGGCGCACGTCGCGACGGTCGAGGTAGGTCCGGCCGGCCGACGGCTGCACGGTCGTTGCACGCACATAGGGGTTCTGCACCGGGTTGATGTCGATCGCGCGGCCGAGGGCGTGCTGTGACCAGCGCCTGGATGCGTCCACGCGACGGCAGTTGAACCCGGAGGTGTTGTTGGCCGCCATCGAGCGCTCGTCCGAACCGCCGTAGTCGTCCACCAGGCGCATCCGCTCGATCGGGAACCTGGCGTCCCACATCAACTTGAACGCGATCGCCACGGCGGTCACATCGCTCTCGTGGACGACCAGCTCTCCGGTTCGCTCCCGTCCGGCAAAGTCCATGTGCGAGACCCGCAGGTAGCGAAGCGATGACAGCGGAACCGGACACCCGGGCCTCCACGAGCTGGGCGTCATACGGCGCGTTAGCGCAGCATCGATGCGTGAGGACGACCACGAAAACCGCCGCTGGCGGGCCACCTCGTCCCAGTAGGCCGTTGCACGGGATGCCGAGGCGGACAGCTCGGGCTCGTGCAACGGCGGGTTGCCCCGCGATGTCCACCAGGCCTGGTGCTGCTCCGGAGTGCAACCGAGCGCCGATGCCATGAGGAGCGCAACCCCGACCAGCAGCGGCCGCCTCGACCTCCTCGCGGGTCGATGAAGGGGAGCGGTCCACCGTCGAGGTGGTTGCGGGGCGTTCAAGTCGGGCCACCGAAGGGCAGATGCTCGGCCTGGAGCGACATCAACTCGTCGAACATCGCCCGGCACGCCGCTTCGTCGGCGGGGGAGTTGGGGTCGTTGCGTAGCGCCTCGAACGCGAGGTCGGGATCGCGTTCGAGAGCCGAGCGGACCACGAGCTCCTGGAGCTCGATCTGGGTGGCGATCCAGCCCGCGATGGGTTCACCGATCGGGTCCATCGCGTCGGGGTGGATGCCATCGGCGTCGACGGTTGCTCCCACCTCGACGATCGCTCCGTCGGCCACATCGGGCAGGTAGCCCCGGTTGGGGACGTTCACCGCCATGATCCGGCGCGGTTCGCCCGTGTGCATCGCCGCGATGATCGGTACGACCTCTTCCACGGAGTGACCGAGAGCGTGCAGCGGCAGGGGCACCCGGGTCTCCGCCGCCCAGCCGGCGGCCTTCTCCGCGAGCTGCGCGAACGGCGCGTGGAACTCGATCGGCGAGGGCATCCACTCGGCCGCGTCGAGGGCGAACGGCAGGTACTCACCGATGTGGCTGTCGACCGAACACGCGACGTAGCCGGTCTCGCGGGCCACCTTGGCGACCAGTGGCATGTAGTTGAACTCGACCACGCCGGCTCCGGGCATGGTGCGGTCGAGAGCGCGCGCGATCCTGCGAGCGCGGGGTTCGTAGTTGAAGAAGCGCCCGGCGAACATCTCCCGCAGGCGCGCCAGCAGGTCCTCTCCGGTGCGGGTGTTGGTGAACTCGGTGAAGAAGGTGAAGTGGTTGATCCCGGCTGCTCTGGCGCTCACGTCGCTGCGCCGCACCCGCAGGCGTCGGCACAGTCGGTTGATACCCATTGGCATCTCGTGGCACATGCCGACGTTCGCGATCCCTGTCGCGCGGTTGATCGCGAGCGTCACGCGGCTCATCGGGTTCGTCAGGTTGATGAGGAACGCATCGGGGCAGTGGCGCTCGATCTGCGAGCAGATCGCGAGCGTGTTGGTGATGCTGCGCAGGGAATGGAACACCGCACCCGGACCACCGTTCTCGCCTGTGATCTGGGTTGCGCCGTACGAGTTGGGTATCTCGTAGTCCTGGCGCCAGTACTCGAAGCGCTTGTGTTCGGCGCTGGCCATCACGAAGCTCGTGTCGCGGTAGGCAGCCCCGGGATCGATCGTGTAGTCGATGCGAACCGGTGCGCCGGCTCCGGCGTTGAGCTTCGCTGCGAACCGGTAGGCACGCCCGAGGCGCTCCGCGTCGAGGTCGTGCAGCATCAGCAGCGAGCCGGCGAGCTCGGGAGTGTGCACGACGTCGTTGACCATCGAGGGCCCGAACGACATGCCGCCCGCGCCGACCAGGGTGATCTTGGGCTGGGTCTGCGGAGAGCGCCGCTGTGCTGACGCTGGGATGCTCTCAGTCGGCCGGTCCAGCTCGGTCGTGGTCTCAGTCGGTCGGTCCGGCACGGTCGTGGTCATGGCGCCAATGATGCCCCGCGAGCACAGCTGCGTCATCCCCTCTGCGTGGATGACCTGGATCGCCCTCCCCCCACCCGGCGAACTGTCCGTTCTGGGACCACACCGGCGAGTGCCACACCGGACAGTTCCACAAGCCCCGGCGAACTGTCCGCTCTGGGACCACACCGGCGAGTGACACACCGGACAGTTCGCCGGGGCTGGGCCGAACGGCTCAAGTTCTTTCCCCCGGTCTGCCGATGCCACGGGGAGTCTCCGCACACGGTGGGGACCGGAGCTGGGAGCCGTAAGTGGGGAGCATCACAACCGCGTCGGGCATCGAGCGTCGGGGAGCTGGTCGCACCGGGGAACCATCCGGGGTATCCCTCGTGGAACCGGATGCCGATGGCACTGCTGGGGACAGCGGGGCACGGTCACGGCGACAGCTGCTGCGCCTCGGTTCGCTGGCCGGTGCCGGAGCGGTGGTCGCGGCGTGCACCCCGGCTGCACCCGGGCCGACCACCACGGTCCCCGGTGGCGGCAACCCTGGCGGAGGTGGCACGCCCGGCGGCGGTGGCAATCCGGGCGGCGGCGGGCCTCCACCGTGGGCGGGAACGACCGGTATGCACGTCGCCCGTCGACTCACCTGGGGCGCGACCCCGGCGTTGGCGGCGCACATCGACCGGGTCGGGTTGCAGACCTGGCTCGGGACACAGATCAACTGGCGTGCCATCAACGACTCCCACATAGCAGCGATGGTCGCCCCGTGGCCAAAGCCGACCCAGAGCGCATCGGTGATCAAGGCAGACGGCCAGGACTGGCGGGTGCCCCAGGAGATGGCCGCCCATGAGACGATCCGCCGGTGCTTCTCGCAGCGCCAGCTGCACGAGATCCTCACCGACTTCTTCCACGACCACTTCAACATCGATGCCAACACGAGCCCCGCGCGCTGGCACATGCCCGATTACGACCGCAACGTGATCCGTGAGCACGCGCTTGGCCGCTTCAGGGATCTCCTGCCGGCGGTGGCGAGCCATCCGGCGATGCTGCACTACCTCGACCAGGCGAGCAGCCGGGCGGACCGCGGCCGGACTCCGAACGAGAACTTCGCCCGTGAGGTGATGGAGCTCCACACCGTCGGTTCCGGTGGGGGCTACGACGAGGATGACATCAAAGCGGTCGCACATCTCCTGTCGGGTTGGTCGGTCACCGACAGCACCGGTGGCTTCGTGTTCAAGGCGAACCGCCACGAGATGGGTCCGATGGCCACCCGGACGGTTCTGGGCTGGACCCCCGGAACGCTCACCGGGGAAGCAGCGGGGCGGGCGTTCCTCAACCACCTGGCGCACCATCCCGCGACCGCCCGGCGGCTGTGCCACAAGCTCGCCGTGCGCCTCATCGGCGAACACATCGGACCCGACGATGCGGTGGTGAACAGCGCCGTGAGCGCCTATGGAGCGTCGGGAACCTCCATCGCCGAGGTGGTGCGCAAGCTCGTTCTGTCCGCAGAGTTCGCATCCTCGGCGGGGGCGAAGGTCCGCCGCCCGCAGTCGCTGATAACCCAGATGGTGCGGGCGCTCGGGATCAGCTGGAAGAACCCCTCCAAACCCGACGATTTCCTGTGGCGCAACTGGGGAGCGGCCGAGGGACTCGGCAACGCTCACCACTCCTGGCCTGCTCCCAACGGGTATCCGGATGCGAACGGCTACTGGCTGTCGGTCGGAGCGCTGGTCGGGCGCTGGAACCTGGCGGTCTGGTTCGCCCACGACGCGGTCGCCGGGATGCCCTTCGACGCCCGGGCCACCATGGACTGGGCGCCGAACCGGCGCTGGGGTGAGTGGCTGGACGCCCTCGCCACCCGCATCACCGGCGAGGGATGGCCACCCGATCAGCGCGCCGCGATCCTCGAGCACTACGGGGTAACCGAATCCACGGTGTTCCGTGGTTGGGACCACTGGGCCGCTCCACAAGTCGTCACCGTCCTGCTCCAGACACCGGGGTTCCAGCGCTCATGAAAGCACTTTCACCACCTTCACGATCCGCACGATCCGGCCGACCCGGCCGATCAGGCCGACCGAGCGCGGCGGACACCGCGGCTGCGCGCGGTGCCCCTGGCGCAGCCACGCCGACCGGCGGGTCGCGGGCTCCGGTGCCCGTGACCACCACACGTCGAGGCTTCATGGCCGGCACCGCAGCGGGAGCGGCGGGCATGGTCGCGCTGCCGCTGTTGAACGGAGGGAGCGCATCGGCTGCGCCCTACAACGGCAACACGCTGGTCTCGATGTTCCTGCGGGGCGGCTGTGATGGCCTGTCGCTGCTCCCTCCGGTCGGACACCCCGCGTACTTCGCGGCGAGGCCCACGATCGCAGTGCCCGAAACGGTCGCGCTACCCCTCGGGGGACCGGGAGCCGACCCGGATCTGGGTTGGCATCCCGGGGCCGCCAACCTGAGCGCCCTGTTCGACGCGGGACGCGTCGCGGTGGTGCCCGCAGCCGGCTCACCGGATCACTCGAGGTCGCACTTCGACTGCCAGGACGGCATCGACAAGGGCGTGCCACACAACCGGTTGTCCCGCTACGACGGATGGCTCGGCCGGTTTCTCGCCGGCACCGCCGGTGATGACCACACCCTGCGCGCGTTCTGCGCGGGCAGCGGGGTGGCACCCGCCATGCGCGGCTACCAGGCGATCGCGGCGTCGTCGATCGACCAGCTCGGGTTGAGCACCTGGGGTGCCGACACCGAGTGGGTCTCCCGGATGCTCTCGCTCGGTTACGTACCGGAACGCGCCGGCGAGGACCTCGCGGGTTGGGCGGGGGTGACCCTCGGTGCGCTCGACGAACTGGCGCCGGTGGTGGGCGGCGACAACGACCTACCGTCGGGCTGGCCGAACACCTCGGTGGGCCGGTTGTTCTTCACCCTCGCCCGCCTGTTGGAGGAGGGCCTGCCGGTGCAGGCGGCAACGCTCGACGTCGGCGGCTGGGACCATCACGATGACATGGGTTCGCCCACCGACGAGTACGGCCGCACGCGCAGACAGGTCGTGATGCTCGACCAGGCGGTGGGCGCGTTCATGGCGAGGATCGACGGCGCAGGGCTCGGGAACCGGGTGACCCTCGTGACGATGACCGAGTTCGGCCGCCGGGTCTCCCAGAACGCCTCCGGTGGAACCGACCACGGCTACGGCGCTCCGATGATGGTGATCGGTGCCGGGGCGGTGCCCGGCGTGCACGGCGGCTATCCGGGGGTCGCCCCCGGCGATCTCGATTCTGGTGACCTGGCGGTCACCGTCGATCAGCGCAGCGTCCTTGCAGAGGTTCTGACCCGGCGCCTGGGGGCGGGGAACCTCGCGGAGGTGTTCCCGGGCTTCGACACCTCGCCGGGTTCGTTCCTGGGTGTGGCGAGCTGACCGTCTCCCTTGCCCGCCATCTCCGGCATCCTGAATGGCGTGGTATACCGAAACGGTGGATGAGCCCGTTCAGTTCGCTGCGGATGGTCCCAGCGAGGACAGACCCGGTGTCGAGGACCCTTACGCCGCGTTCGACGCCTTGGGCTTCGACCGCCCTTCGGAGGGTGTGTTGCGGATCACCCTCGATGCGCCCGGGCTCAACTCGGTCGACCGTGCGGCGCACCGCCAGCTGGCCGACGTGTGGCTGGCGGTAGATCGCGACCCAGCGACACGGGTGGCGATGCTCCGGGGCGCCGGCCGGGCGCTGTCGGCCGGCGGCAGCTTCGAGCTGATCGACGACATGGTCGAGGACTGGGCGGCGCGCACCCTGGTGCTGCGCGAAGCGCGGGATCTCGTGTTCAACGTGATCAACTGCTCGAAGCCCGTGGTGTCGGCGATCCACGGGCCGGCTGTGGGCGCGGGGCTGGTCGCTGCGCTCCTCGCGGACGTGTCGGTTGCGGCATGCAGCGCCCGGATCATAGACGGCCACACGCGCCTCGGTGTGGCTGCAGGTGATCACGCGGCTATCTGCTGGCCGCTGTTGTGCGGGATGGCGAAGGCGAAGTACTACCTCCTGACGTGCGAGCCGCTCACCGGTGAGGAGGCCGAACGCATCGGTCTGGTCAGCCTCTGCGTGGAGGACGACGAGGTGCAGGACCGCGCCCTGGAGGTCGCTCGCAACCTGGCGGCGGGTTCGCAGTCGGCGATCCGCTGGACCAAACACAGCCTCAACAACTGGTACCGCGACCACTCCTCGATCTTCGATGCGTCATGGGGCCTCGAGTTCTACGGCTTCGGCGGGCCCGATGTGATCGAGGGCGTCTCGTCGCACCGTGAGAAGCGGGAGCCCCGCTTCTCCGGCCCCACGAGCGAGTGACCCTGCCGCGGCTCCGCACCGGGGCCTCGGTCCAGACCCCGCTGTGGGGCACATCACATCCCCGAGACCGCGCCACAGCACATGGGTCGCAACGACATGGCTACGGTTGGGCCGATGCCACCGGAGAGCCTGATCGCCACACGCAGGCTCGGGACGTCGCGGGTGACGCGACACGATCCCCAGAAGGCGTCGTGACACGCGAGCCGTCCAGAGCTGTCACGCCGCGCATCATGGGCGTGATCAACGCCTCGCTCGATTCGCTCACCGGTGGGGTGGACGCAGCCCGTGCGAAGGACCTCGCAGCGGAGATGGTCGAAGCGGGCGCGTCGGTGCTCGACTGCGGTGGTCAGTCGCTGCGCACCGATCGCCGCGAGATCCCCGTGGTCGAGGAGCTCGACGCGGTGCTGCCCGTGATCGAGGCGGTCAGGTCCGCTGGTGCTGACTGTGCGATCTCGGTCGACACCTACCGCGCCGAGGTTGCCGAGCAGGCTCTCGATGCGGGTGCGACGTTCGTCAACGACCCCTCAGGGCTTCTCGATCCTGCGATGGCCGAGCTGGTGGCGGAGCGCCAGGTCGACCTGGTGGTCGCCTACAGCCGTGCCACCCCCAAGGTGCGGATGAGCCGGGACCGCCTGGTCGCCAACCCGATGGCCGACGCGATCGCGTTCCTGCGAGACCGGATGAACCGCTTGGATGCGGCCGGAGTCGATCGCAAGCGGGTGATCCTCGATCCGGGACCGGATCTGGGCAAGGCCCCCGAGCAGTCGATAGCTGTGTTGCGCGGCACACCGAGACTGCGGGCGGCGCTGGGGGTCGACCGCGTGCTCTGGGCGGTCTCGCGCAAGGACTTCGTGGGCGCGCTGGTGGAGCGGTTTCCCTCGCAGCGCGATGCCGGCACCTTCGGTGCGCTGTCCGCGATCGAGTTGCGAACCGGAGACATCGTGCGGGTCCACGACGTGGCGGGGGTCGCTGACTTCTTCAAGGTGCGCGCAGCGCTGCTCGACGGAGTCGACGCCGCGATCGACCTGCCCGAGAAGTATCGCTACGACCCTTGAACCGCACCGGGGTCGGACAGCACTGGGCTCACCGCACTGGGCTCACAGCACGGAAGGCAGGCCGATCGGGTTCGGGAAGGGGACCCAACCCGTCTCGATGACCGCTGACGCGAGCGGGATCAAGCCCTCGCGCAGGCGCTCTCGACCCGCCTCGCCCACTGCTGCGTAGGGCGGCGACGCCAACTCGTCGGTGCGCGACTCCAGGTGTGCGTGCAGCTTCGCGCCCCGCTCGGTCAACCCATGGGCGCTCGGGTTGAGCAGACCCGCCGTACGCAGGGTCATCACCGCATCGGCCCAGTCGGCCTCGCCCCAGCCACGGAGGCTGCGAAGCGACTCGGGGTCCTCGCCCCTTGCGGCGGTCGCCAGCAGGTGGCATTCCGCGCCGCCGACGCCCTCCGCGGTGAGCACCGCCAGATGGCCGTCCCCCCGGTGCTCGCGCAGGGTGGTGCACATCTGCCAGAGGTCCTCGACAGGATCATCGAATGGCACCACGTCCTTGTTGGCGGCGAACAGCGTCCGGCCGCTCGGTTCGCACACCTCGATCGCCTTGTCGAGCACACCGAGAAGCTCGCCCGCGAGCTCCTCGCAATCGGGCAGGAGCCCACGCAACGCCACTGCGGCCGCTCGTGCGCGCCCTGCGGTGGCGTCGTCGGGCGATACCAGCTCCCAGGCGTCGGGTACGGCCCGCGCGACCATCGCCGGTTCGAAACCGCCGAACGCCGCGGTGACCACCGCAGGGCCGACCGCGCCCATCGGAGCTGCCCGGCTGGCGAAGTACCCCATCCAGAAGCCCTTGAAGCCCAACTCGGTGTTCGCTTCCCGACAGCTCGGTGAGAAGTAGGTCACCGCGTGCACGGTCTCGACGAGGTGCCACAGGTCCCGCGACTCGCTCGGATGCATACCCCAATCATTGCCTGCGGAATCGGAACGTGCTGTCGGTTCGGGGCCGGACGCATGGCGCCGCTGCCCGATCGGGGACGCCGTTGTCTGATAGGAGTCTGGTACCACCCGGCATCGAAGTGAGGAGGCAACCGTGGCAGGCAAGGCGATCACGATGACCGAGGAGCTGGCGGCCTACCTGGTCGACCACAGCGATCCGCCGCGCAGTGATGTGCACCGTAGGTTGATCGCGCACACCGCAGAGGTGATGGGGGACCGCTCGACGATGCAGGTGGCCCCCGAGCAGGGGCCGTGGCTCACCTTCTTCGCGCGCCTCATCGGTGCCCGACGCGCGGTGGAGGTCGGCACCTTCACCGGCTACTCGGCGCTCTGCATCGCCGAGGGCCTCGGTCCCGGTGGCAGGTTGAGCTGCTTCGACGTCAACGCCGATTGGGTGGACATGGGACGCCCCTACTGGGCAGAGGCGGGCGTCGCGGATCGGATCGAGGTGACCATCGGCACAGCATCGGAGGGTCTGGCGGCGTTGCCCGCGGGTGAGCCGATCGATCTTGCGTTCATCGACGCCGACAAGACCGGTTACGCCGCCTACTACGGCAGTTTGGTCCCCCGTATGCGTGAGGGAGGCGTGATCGTGGCCGACAACACGCTGTGGTCGGGTCGGGTGGTCGACCCGGCTGTCGACGACGAGGACACCCGCGCCATCCGCGCATACAACGACATGGTGACCGCAGATGACCGTGTCGACGCACTGCTGGTCAACGTGGGCGACGGCCTGATGCTCGCCCGCAAGCGTTGATGCCCGTTCCGATCCTGGGTTCCCTCGAACATCCCGGGAGCCAGCGCGTGGGTTTAGTCGTCGTGTCGACACCGCGCCAGCATTGAGCCGTGCCTGACCCGGACGCGGTGCCCGATCTCGCGGTGCTCACAGCGCCGCTCGCCATCGGTGCGCTCAGCGCGCCGAGCCGGGTCGTGTTCGGACCGCATGAGACCAACCTCGGGAGGGGCCGGTCGATCTCCGAGCGCCACGTCGCCTACTACGCACGGCGCGCAGCGGGCGGCGCGGGCGTGATCATCACCGAGGAGGCCTCGGTGCACGAGTCCGACTGGCCCTACGAGCGCGCACCGCTCGCAACCGAGTGCGCGCACGGTTGGTCGATGGTCCTCGAAGCATGCGCGCCGCACGGCACGCTGGTGCTGGCCGCGCTGGGGCACGCCGGCGGCCAGGGAACCTCGCACTGGTCACAGCGCGAGCTGTGGGCCCCGGGGCGGGTACCGGAGGTCAACACCCGCGAGGTTCCCAAGGAGATGGAGGACCGCGACATCGAGGCGGTCATCGCCGGGTTCGTCACCGCGGCGCGCATCGCGGTGCGAGTCGGTTGTCACGGCGTGGAGCTGAACGCGGGCCAGTTCTCGCTGGCCCGGCAGTTCCTGTCGGGGTTGACCAACAACCGCGGCGACCGCTGGGGCCAGGACCGCTCGGCGTTCCTGCGCCGCGTGATCGCCGAGGTGCGTGACGCGATCGGTTCGGACAAGGTGCTGGCGCTGCGCCTGAGTTGCGACGAACTAGCGCCCTGGGCCGGGATCACCCCCGAGATGGCCCCGGGCATCGCGGCGGAACTGGTGACACCGAACGCACCCGAGTCGGTGCTGCGGGATGGCTCGCCCGAAGGGACGACCCCCGGGTCAGAGGGGATCACCGGGCGTCACGCGACCGAGGCGGCGGGGCAACCTGCGGTGTCTCCCGAGGGGCCACTGGTCGACATGCTCACCGTGGTGCGCGGGTCGATCTACACCGCCGGGGCGACACGTCCCGACGGCCACATCCCCGAGGGGTTCAACAACGAGGTGGCCCGGGCGGTCGCGGACGCGGTGTCGAGCGCGTCGGGCGGAGCGACCGTGGTGGTGGCCCAGGGCTCGATCGTGGAGCCCTCGATGGCTGCTGGGCTGCTCGGCGACAGCGCGATCGCAGCGGTGGAGATGCCACGGGCGCAGATCGCGGATGCGGAGCTGGTCGCCAAGGTGCGCGCCGGTGAACCCGAGCGGATCCGGCCCTGTGTGCTGTGCAATCAGCTCTGTGCCGTGCGTGACAACCGGAACCCGATCGTGAGCTGTGTGGTTGATCCGTTCTCGGGCCACGAGACCACCGAGTCGATTCCTGATGCGCCCGCGCCGATCAGCCGCGAGGTCCTGGTTGTGGGCGGTGGACCGGCCGGACTGGAAGCAGCCCGGGTGGCGGCCCATCGCGGACACACGGTGCGACTCGCAGAGCGCTCTGAACGTCTCGGTGGCCGGCTGCACACCACAGCCTCACAACCCGGCCGGTCGCGTTTCGCCCGGTTCGCGCAGTGGCTCGAATCCGAGTGTGCACGACATGGGGTGGACCTCGTCACAGGATGGGAGGTCACGGTGTCGGAGGTCCCGGCGAGCGCCGGTGACGAAGCGCGCTCGGTGGTCGCCACCGGTGGCCGCAGCGGCGAAGCCGGCTACGCCACCACGCGGGCCGCGACAGTGCTCGCTGCGGCCGAGGTGCTGGACGAGCCGTCCTCGGTCCCCTCCGGCGACGTGCTGGTGTGGGACCCCGTCGGCGGACCCACAGGTGTCGCGGTCGCCGAGATCCTCGGCGGATCGGACCGAACCGTTCACATCGCCACCCCCGATTACATCATCGGCAACGAGCTCGCACGCAGTGGAGATCTCGGGCCTGCCAATGCACGACTCGCCAACGCGGGCGTGGTGATGCACCGCCGGCGGAAACTCGAGAAGGTCCGAAAGGCCGCCGCGGTGCTGGCGGACCGGTTCTCCCACGACACCGAGACGATCGAGGTCGACTGGGTCGTCGATTGCGGGCACCGGCTCCCCGAGGACGCTCTCGAGCACCAGGTCCAGGATCGGACCGGACACCGCCCCGCCGTTGCGGGTGACTGCGTCGCGCCCCGCACGGTCGCCGAGGCAGTGCTCGAGGGCCGCCGTCGCGCCCTCGAGATCGACTGACTTGCCCCCGCACCGTTCGAACCGTGAACTGAGGCCGCTGGGCCACCGTCGCGGTGGCCCAGTCCATTCAGTTGGGTGATCCGGAAGGTCACCGTCGCGTTTCGGTCCGGTTTTCCAGCGGTTGCGATCTGGTTTCGGAGCGCGCGCTTGGTACGGTTGAGCACAGCCGTGCACGCGGCACTCCCCGGAGCGTCGCCGACGGCGCAACACGCCGCACCAACGGGGGTGCGGTGGACAACGGAGAGTGATCGTGACGGACGATTCGGCCACTGCGACGGCAACGAAGCCACGCGAGGAGATCACCGACGTGGTGATCCGCCTGGCGGGCGACTCCGGCGACGGGATGCAGCTCACCGGCAGCCAGTTCACCGCCGTGAGCGCTCTGGCGGGCAACGACCTTGCCACCCTGCCGGACTTCCCTGCCGAGATCCGCGCACCGGCGGGAACCCTGCCTGGCGTCTCGGCGTTCCAGGTGCGGATCTCATCGGAGGACATCTCCACTCCCGGCGACATGGCCGACGTGCTGGTCGCGATGAACCCGGCCGCGCTGCGCTCGGAGCTCGACAAGGTCCGTTCCGACGGGATGTTGATCGTGAACTCCGACGGCTTCGGTGAGCGGGACCTGGAAAAGGCCGGCTACGAGTCGAACCCTCTGGAGGACGACAGCCTGGCCGACTACCAGGTCGTCGAGGTGCCGATGACCAGCCTCACGGTCACCGCGGTGACCGAGCTCGGCGTGAAGGGCCGCGACGCCGAGCGTTCCAAGAACTTCTTCGCGCTGGGTCTGTTGTGCTGGATGTACAGCCGCAACCCCGATGACCTGCGCGATTGGATCGAGAACCGCTTCGCTTCCGATGAGACGATCCGTGACGCCAACCTGACCGCGTTCGAGGTCGGCTGGTCCTTCGGTGAGACCACCGAGTTGATCCCGGTGACACGCTCTGTGGCACCGATGGAGCGTCCACCGGGCACCTATCGGAACATCACGGGCAACACCGGGGTTGCCTGGGGGATCATCGCATCGGCCCAGCTCAGCGGGCTGCCCACCTACCTCGGTTCCTACCCGATCACCCCGGCGTCCGACATCCTCCATGAGCTCGCCAAGCACCCCGAGGCCGCGATCCGCACTTTCCAGGCCGAGGACGAGATCGCGGCCGTCGCCTCGGCGGTGGGAGCGGCCTTCGGTGGGGACCTCGCCTGGACGACCACCTCGGGTCCGGGCATGGCGCTCAAGGCCGAGACGATCGGCCTCGCGATCAGCCTCGAGCTGCCGCTGGTGATCGTGGACATCCAGCGTGGTGGCCCATCCACCGGCCTGCCAACCAAGACCGAGCAGTCGGATCTCACCCAGGCGATCTTCGGGCGCCACGGCGAGTCGCCTCTGCCGGTCATCGCAGCGAGCCGCCCGGCGGACACCTTCGAGTGCGCGATCCAGGCAGCCGAGATGGCCATCAAGTACCGCACGCCGGTGATCCTGCTCTCCGACGGCTACATAGCGAACAGCTCCGAGCCCTGGTGCATCCCCGATGTCGACAGCCTGCCCGACCTGTCGACCACGTTCGCCACCTCGCCGAACCACACCAACGACGATGGCACCGAGGAGTTCTGGCCCTACCTGCGCGACCCCGAGACCCTCGCACGGCCCTGGGCCAAACCCGGAACCCCCGGCCTCGAGCACCGCGTCGGCGGCATCGAGAAGGCCGACGGGTCGGGCGACATCTCCTATGACCCCGACAACCACCAGCAGATGACCGACCTGCGTGCCGCGAAGGTGGCCGGGGTCGCACGCGACTACCCACCGACGGTCATCACGGGTGACGCGGAGGATGCCGAGGTGCTGGTGATCGGTTGGGGGTCGACCTGGGGAGCGATCGCAGCGGCGACCGAACGCGTGCGGCGCGACGGAGGCCGGGTGGCCCACGTCCACCTGCGCCACGTGAACCCGCTGCCGCGGGACCTGGGTGAGATCATCACGTCGTATCCGAACGTGCTGGTGCCCGAGATGAACAACGGCCAGCTCGCGATGATCCTGCGCTCGGAATACCTCGTCGATGCGCGCAGCATCTCCAAGGTCGCGGGGCTGCCCTTCACCGCCGGGGAGATCGAGATCGAGCTACGCAAGTGCCTGGGCAACGCGCCCGACGCGACCACCAACGGGAGCAACCGATGACCGTCACCGAACCGACTGCAACGATGGTGGACATACCCACCACGACCCGCGCCGACTGGCAGAGTGACCAGGAGGTCCGCTGGTGTCCGGGTTGTGGCGACTACACGATCCTCGCGGCGCTGCAGTTCGCGCTACCCGACATGGGCGTGCGCCGTGAGGACACCGTCGTGGTCGGAGGCATCGGTTGCGCGGCGCGCTTCCCGTACTACATGAACACCTATGGGATCCACGGGATCCACGGTCGCGCCCCGGCGATCGCGACCGGCGTCGCACTGTCGAACCCGGACCTGTCGGTGTTCGTGGTCGGTGGTGACGGCGACCTGTTGTCGATCGGTGGCAACCACCTGTTGCACGCGCTGCGCCGCAATGTGAACATCACGATCCTGTTGTTCAACAACCGGATCTACGGGCTCACCAAGGGCCAGTACTCACCGACATCCGAACAGGGCAAGATCACCAAGAGCTCCCCGCAGGGCTCCGAGGACGCCCCGCTGCTGCCGCTGTCGGTAGCGCTCGGTGCGGATGCGACCTTCGTGGCGCGCACCCACGACATGGACCGCAAGCACATGGAGGAGGTCTTCAAGCGGGCGCACGCCCACAAGGGAGCCGCCTTCGTGGAGGTGCTGCAGAACTGCAACGTGTTCAACAACCACGCCTACCAGCAGATTACCGGGCGGGCGAACCGTGACGACATGTTGATCCCGCTGCGCCAGGGCGAACCGATCCGCTTCGGCGCCGACGGCTCCAAGGGTGTGATCTTCGACCAGCGACACGGATGCGTGGTGGTCGACGTCGATGACGTCGCTGAGGAGGAGCTGTTGATCCACGACGAGACACGGGAGCATCCCTCGGTCGCCTTCGCGCTGTCCCGGTTGTCGCCCAACATGGACGAACCGACGCCGATGGGGATCTTCCGGGCGGTCGACAAACCGGTTTACGGAGACCGGAACCCGGTTCCCGAGCAGCCTCCCGGAAGGGAGCTGATCTCGGATCTGCTGCACTCGGGGTCGACCTGGACGGTCAACTGACCCGGTATCAGCAGCAGGACCCGGGTGGTTGGAGCCTCATCCGCGGCTGACTCCGTTCGGCTTCATCCGAAGTCCGTTTTGCTCATACCAACCGGCCGGTCTCTCCGATAGACTGTGGTGGAGGTTTCCGGCGCTGCCGCCGGTCCCTGTGGCGGGGACTCCCGGCGGATGTCGTCTCAGAAGCCCCGGCGTGCCGGCAACCCGACCGGCATCCGATTGGCAAGGGAGCCACAGGAGAACGAGATGTCCGAGACCAAGGTGCTGAAGACCACCAAGAACATCCTGGAAGCCACGGTCCAACAGGCGCTGGACCTCGCCAAGGCCGCCAACAGCGCGTTCCGCTCCCACGACGACGTAGCCGTCGCGCTTCCCGGTGGGATGTACGGACATGTCCACAAGGGCCGACTCGTGGGTTTCGGCCTCGAACCGGTTGGCGATGTCGTCGTGTCATCGGACCGTCACGTCGAGGATCTGCTCGACGGCGACGGCGGCCACTTCCTGTGGGGACGGGTGGCGGCGATCGCGGGCGGCGCCGCGGCGGCGGCGTCCACCGCTGCGGGGGTGACGATCGCGATCCTGCGGGGCCGCCGCGGTTCGGTCGCGACAGCCTGAGGTCGCGCGCGCATCCGCGTCCAGTCGCGATCTGGTGACATTCCTTGTGCTGGGAGCCCGGCGCTAGGTTCTTGCCATGGCTGAGCGGATCCTGTGGTCCCCGACCCAGATCGGGCCGGTCACGGTGCGCAACCGCATCGTGTTCTCAGCGCACCTGACCAACTACGCGAGCGACGGTCTCCCGTCGGCCCAGCATGCCGCTTACTACGCCGAACGGGCGGCCGGGGGAGCGGGGCTGATCATCACCGAGGAGCACTCGACACACCCGACCGACTGGCCCTACGAGAAGCTCATCCACGGGTTCAACCCCGAGGCGATACCGGGCTACCGGCGCATCACCGACGCGGTGCACCGCCACCGCACCCCGATCTTCGCCCAGATCAACCACAACGGTGGCCAGGCTTCGTCGATGTACTCGCGCCTGCCGGTGTGGGCACCATCAGCGGTGGCGGACCCGCTGTTCCGGGAGGTTCCAAAGGCAGTCGACCGTCACGAGATCGCCGAGATCGTGGAGTCGTACGCGCTGGTCGCCGGACACTGCGCAGAGGGCGGATTCGACGGCATCGAGTTGCAGTGCTCGCACTCCTCGATCGTGAGGGGATTCCTCTCACCGGCGACGAACCGGCGAACCGACGACTACGGGGGCAGCCTCGCGAACCGCGCCCGGCTGCTGTTGGAGATCGTCGCTGCGGTGCGCGAGGCGATCGGAGCGGACCTTGCCCTGGGGGTGCGGTTGTGCGGCGACGAGCTGATCGAGGGCGGGACGACCATCGACGACGCGGTGGCAGTGGCCCGGATGGTCGAGTCGACCGGTGCGGTCGACTACATCAACACCTCGATCGGTGTCGCGACCGCGACGCTGTTCATGATCGAGGCATCGATGCACATACCACCCGGATATGCCATGTTCATCCCCTCGGCGATCAGACGAGAGGTCGACCTGCCCGTGGTGGGCGTCGGGCGGTTCAAGGACCCTCTCCAGGCCGAACGTGCGCTCACCGAGGGCGAGTGCGACCTGGTGGGTGTGGTGCGGGGCCAGATCGCTGACGCGGACTTCGTGTCGAAGGCCCGTGCCGGCGAACCGGATGACACCCGACTGTGCCTTTCGTGCAACCAGGAGTGCGTCGGGCGCATGGGCCTCAACCGCTGGCTCGGCTGCATCGAGAACCCCCGCACCGGACGCGAGGCACAGGGCGTCGGGGAGCCCGTTGCGGTGAAGACCCCACGCGAGGTGCTGGTCGTCGGGGCCGGTCCCGCCGGTCTGCAGGCCGCCATCGCGGCCGCTCGCAACGGGCATCGCGTGACCGTCTGCGAGGCCGCAGCCTCGTCAGGTGGCCAGGTGACCCTCGCCGCGAGCGTGCCGAACCGGGCGGAGTTCGGTGACCTGGTGCGCAACCAGCTACACGAGGCGACGCGGCTCGGCGTGCGCTTCGAGTACGGAGTGCACGTGGATGCCGGGGAGGTCCACAGGCGCCGGCCCGACACCGTCGTGGTGGCGACGGGATCGGTTCCCGAGCGACCGTGGTGGGCGCCCGCCGATGCCGAGTGGATCGTCGATGTCCGCGACGTGCTGAGCGGCGCTGTTCAACCACAGGGGACCGTGCTGGTGCTCGACGAGTTGGGCTTCCACCAGGCGACCTCGGTTGCCGAAGTGCTGGCGGACCGCGGATGTACCGTCGAGATGATCACTCCGGGGATGGTCGTCGGCCAGGACCTCGGCATCACGCTCGATCTCGAGAACTTCTGGATCCGCGCCCAGGCCAAGGGCATCGTGCAGTCGACCGAGCTGGTGCCCATGAACGTGGAGGGTCACACCGTGAACCTCCAGCACCACCCGACCGGCGCTGTGCAGACCCGCGAACCCGACTGGATGGTGCTCGCCGTGCCCTCCGCGCCGGCCGATGCGCTGTACCACGAGTTGCGCGCCGCGGGTCGACACGTCGAGCGGGTCGGTGACGCGGTGGCCCCCAGGCGTGCCCATGCAGCGGTGATCGACGGCGAGCGGGTGGGCGCGGCGCTGGTGTGAGCCGGTGAGCGTCGATGGAGCGCCGATGATCGTCACGAAGGAGAGCGGGCGATGGAACACCTGAACATACAGATCCTGATCGCGGTTCCCCTGATCACGGCGTTCATCGGTTGGGTGACCAACTGGGCCGCAGTGAAGATGATCTTCTGGCCGCGACGGTTCGTGGGCATCGGGCGCTTCGGCTGGCAGGGTGTGATCCCGGCCCGCAACGAGAAGTTCGCGAACGACGTGGCCCAGAGCGTCGGGGAGGTGCTCTCCGCGCGCGATCTCGTGGACCGCCTCGACCCGGACTGGTTCGAAGCCGAGCTCTCCGATCGCCTGGACGCGGAGATCACGACCCTCACGGGCGAGGCACTGGAGGTCATCTCCCCCGGGTTGTGGCAGGAGATGGCTCCGGAGGCCGCCACGCTGGTGGTCGGCCAGATCCGATCCGAGGTCTCCCGGGTGGCGCGCGAGCTGTTCGACGATGTGCGCGAGGTGAGCGACGAGGCGCTGGATCTTCGGGCGCTCGTGCGGGACCTGCTCTCGGGCGAGAACGCCGAGCGGCTGAGCGAGCTGTTCGGGCGCCTCGGACGCCGCGAGCTGCGCTTCATCGTCTACTACGGCGGGGTCTTCGGGCTGCTGGTGGGTATCGTCCAGGCGCTCACGTTCGGCGTGTCGGGCCAGTGGTGGGTGATCCCGATCGTCGGGGTGCTGGTCGGCCTGGGGACCAACTGGTTGGCGATCCAGATGATCTTCCGCCCTCTGCATCCCCGTCGCTACGCAGGCATCGTCACCTACCAGGGGATGTTCCCGAGGCGTCAGAACGACATCGCCCGGGAGTACGGAGAGGTCGCAGCGGCTGAGATCTTCACCCCGGCGAACCTCCTGCGGGTGCTCCTCGAGGGGCCCTCCGGCGTGCGGCTCGCGGCGCTGGTGCTGCGCAGGGTGACCGAGGCGATCGACGCGAGTCGTCCGATGGTATCGATGCTCACCTCGGTCGAGGTCACCGACGCACAGGTGCGCGAGGTGCAGGTGCTTCTCGTCACCCACCTCGGATCCCAGCTGCCGGAGCTGCGCGGGGAGTTCGAGCGGCTCGTCGCGGAGCGCCTGGCGGTCGCAGAGCTGGTCGAACAGCGCATAGCGGCGATGCCGCTCGAGGACTTCGAGCGGCTGCTGCGGGGGATCTTCGAGGAGGACGAGTGGATCCTGGTCGTGATCGGTGGTGTGCTCGGCGGCCTGGTCGGGCTGGCCCAGGCGGCGATCGTCCTGTCGATCGGCTGAAGGGCCACGGGTGGCAGCTATCCGCTGCGACGGGTCCGCTCAGATGTCGTGACGGCGGTCCGGGTCGTGGTCCAGGAGATCGTGCGCGGCACGGCTGAGCTGTTCGGTGAGCATCGCGAACAGCGCAGCTCCTGTTTGCGCCGAGGCCGATGTGGGGTCACCGAGCACCCCGCTGGGCGAGACCTCGGCGAGGCCACCGCAGGTGACCTCGCCGAGGATCTCGGAGAACCTGGCTGTGGAACCGGGTTCTGCCAGGTCCATGCGGACCCTCGCTGGGTGGAGGTGCAACATGAGCGACGTCTCGGTGCAACCGGCGTGCGGGTCGCCGTTGTCGACCCTCGGGTGCCACGCGGCCACGCGACGTGACTCGCGCCGCAACAACCCGACGGCGTTCGTCACCGCGTCGAGGTTTCCGCCGTGCGCGTTGACGAAGAGCACCGCACTGAACGGCGACGGCCGCGACGACCCCTCTCGGGGTAGAGCGCTGCGTGCCAGTTCGACGAGTACGCTGCTCAATGCTGCGGTTCCGATCGACAGGGTGCCCGCGAAGTCGCTGTGCTCCCCTGACGCCCCGATCGCGATGCTCGGCGCGATGAGCGTGTCGCCGCGGGTCTGTGCGAGCCGTTTCGCGAACGCCTCGGCCAGGCGCGTGTCGGTGTCGAGGGGAAGGTGGGGGCCGTGTTGTTCGCAGCTGCCGAGGGGGACCGCGAGCAGCGGCTGGGGCCTGGGCGGGGATGATCGCTCGTGACCGGGGCTCTGCGGGGTGAGCTCGGTCCAGGTGAGCTCCGCTAGGCGCCGGTCGGGCTCAGCGCCGCTCATCGTCGAGGTAGCCCCACGAGCGGAGCTGATCGAGGATGACCGATGCCGCCTCGGGTGGGGCGGCTTCGATGGTGCGCGGTGGGGTGCGATCGGTGAGCGCGCCGGTCAGCTCCAGCACCCGGTCGAACGCGTCGGGATCACGCGGAGCGGGCACCGACCGTGGCGGTGGTCTCCAGGGCACGAGCCTGCCGGGGTTGACCGCGGGCGCCGGTCCCGCCGAGCGGACCACCTCGATCCGATCGCCACCGTCGGAGAGGGTCTCATCGAGGGCGGCGCGCCGCAGTCGGGCCACCGAACCCTCGACCGAGATGACCGCCGGGCCCTCCAGCGCGATGACCTCCCGTCGGGCACCGTCGAGGCGTCGCACTGCGCGCAGTCCACCTCCGGTGGGTTCCACCTCGATCAACCCGAGAGCCTGCGCGAACCCCAGGTGGTGTGCGATCAGCGCGGGAACCGTACCCGAGCCGCGTCCGTAGCTCATGTCACCGCACACGACCGTCGACACGCCGAGTCCCTGCGGGCCGAGGGCACCGGCGAGCGCCACACCCGATGTCCCCGCCGGTGAGTCCGATGGCCGCTGCACCAGCACCGCTCGTGAAGGTCCCGACGCCGCCAGCTGCGAGAGTGTCCCGAGTGCTTCGGTGGGACCCGCGCAGACGACCACCGTAGTCGTGCCGGCCGCCTCGGCGAGTTGCAGGGCGACCTCGACAGCGGCGCGGTCGGCCTCGGAGAACCCCCAGCTGTGCCTCGACGGGGTCGGCAGACCGGTGCGCGGGTCGAGCTCCGGTCGCAGGTCGACCCACTTCACGCACGCCGCCACCATGGCGGTCTCCGGCGGGATGCTCATGAGCTGTGGAACACCACGCCGTGGCCTCCCTCGGGGTAGGACCAGGTGATCGCACCCTCTTCGTTGCAGACCATGTAGCAGGTGCCGCACTCGAAGCACTGTTCGTAGTTGAACAGGATCCGCCCGTCGGAGGTCGGTACGAACAGGTTCGCAGGACAGGCGGTGATGCACCCGCGCACCGAGCATTCCCGGCACTTTGTGTCGTCGAGCACGATGTGGGGCCGCTCGTGGATCCGGAACTCCACGGTGTCCATGCGCGACTCGAAGCTGATCAACGGGTAGCTGCGACGGCTCATCATGGACTCCGGGTTCTCATGGTGCGCATGGTCCGCATGGTCTCATCCGTAGGTCCTGAGCGCGCGCCAGGATTCCCTGATGGCGGTGATCAACCTCAGACGGTGACGCCGCACCTCTGCAACGATGATGCGGACCAGGCCCGGTTTCGGGTCGGGATTGTTCACCTGGAACATCGCTTCGGCCACCCCGCAGGCGATCGCGGGGAGCTGACGCTGGGCCAGGTCGCCCATGACCAGGTGCGGGGCCTCGCGCAGCTTGCGGTGATCGGCGAGCACGAAGCTCGATTCGAGACGGCGGCGGTAACCCGCCAGCCCCGCAGCGGAGGTGTCGCCGGCCCGAAGAGCCGCGTGGGCGCTGCGGCCCGCCGCGGCACCGGAGCCGATCGCGAAGTTCACCCCCTCCAACCAGATGCCCGCGGCGAGGCACATCGCGGCCGCGTCACCGGTGACCAACAGGCCGTCGCCGACCAGCTCGGGCATCATGTCGTAGCCCGCTTCGGGGATCACGTGCGCCGAGTACTCCTTGACCTCGCCGCCCTCGACCAGCGGTGCGATCGCAGGGTGGCACTTCAGCTCCACCAGGAGGTCCTCGGGTCGGCGCTCGCCCTTCGCCAGAGCGGTCATCGACAGCACCAAACCGACCGCGACCGTGTCGGAGTTGGTGTAGACGAACCCACCGCCGGGAACCTCGCCGGTGCCTCCGATGATCTCGATGTCGACTCCGTGGTCGCCCCTCACCCCGAAGCGCTCGTCGATGATCTCCCGTGACAGCGCAAGGGTCTCTTTCACCCCGACGGTGTAGTTGGCGGGGTCGAGCTCGCCGTGGTGCAGCCCCGCTTCCTTGGCAACGAACGAGTTGACGCCGTCGGCCGCGATCACCACCGGTGCGCGCAGCTCGCCGTCGGGCCGGTCGGTCACCACACCCACCGTGCGGCCGTTCTCGCGGATCAGCCCGGTGACCGTGGTCGAGCAGACCAATCGTGCTCCCGCCTCCACCGCCTTGTCGGCGAACCAGGCATCGAAGTCGGGCCGGTAGGCGGTGGCGCCGTTGTAGGGAGGTCGCCCCCAGGCGTCGGTTCGGTAGTCGATGGTGAGAGCCTGCTCGCCGGTCATGATCATCGTCTGGCGGCGGGTCACCCACCGCTGGATGGGAACCTCCTCCCACCAGCGTGGCACCAGTGAGTCGAGGATCCGACCGTAGATGACCCCTCCGTACATGTTCTTCGAACCGGGGAACGGGCCGCGTTCGACCAGCGCCACCGAACGGCCCGCGCGCGCGAGCTCGAGCGCCGCTGCCGAACCGGCCGGCCCCGCCCCCACCACGATGGCGTCGAGATCAGCCACGCTTGCCAACCCGGGCGTCGGTCGGGTCCAGCGGACCGGATTCCGTGGGCCCAGCGGGCGCCGTCGCGTCGGCGATGCGGTCGCCGGACGTCGCTGCGGCCGATGGTCCCCGCAGCGTTGCGACGAGCTCTTCGAGGGTTGCGTCCGCGTCGGCGACCACCGCCAGATCCGCGAGGGACATCATCGGGCAGTGCGCATCGGTGTTGACCGAGATGACGTGTTGGGGTTGACCGAGCCCGCTGGTGTGCTGGACCGCCCCGGAGATCCCGAAGGCCACATACAGCTGCGGATCCACCACCACCCCGGTGGTGCCGATCTGGCGCTCATGGGGCAGCCAGCCCTTGTCGGTGATGACCCGCGTCGTGCCGACCGACGCATCGAGCGCGGCCGCGACCACTGCGAGGCGCTCGAACCCGGCCGGGTCGCCCACGCCGTTGCCCCCGGCCACGATCCGCGGTGCCTCCGCGAGATCCATGGTGGAGGCATCCGGTGGCAGGACCTCGAGCGTCGTCGCGTCCTGCGAGCGTAGGGTCCCGTCTCCCGGCGATCCCTCGTGGGAGGGCTCGATGTGGGTGATGGTCGGTTCACCGCTGCGGTGGTCGGTCGACGGGTCGATCCCGCGGGTACCGGGTTGCAGAGTGATCACCGAGGGACCCGTGATGTGGTGCTCGATCATCGCGGCGCCACCGAAGCCGACCGTGCGCACGATCCCGTCGCGGATCTCGACCGCCGAGCTGAACAGGTGGTGGCCCAGCACCGCAGCCAGCCTGGGAGCGAGGTCGCGTCCGTCGGGGCTGCCCGGCAGCAGCACCAGGCGCTCATCGGTCAACGATGCTGCGAGGGAGTTCGACCAGTGACCCGGCGCGAACCCGGGGGTCTCCCAGGTCCGTGCCTCGCTCACGAGCTCACCGAGTCGGAAGGCGGCATCGGAGGCCCCCTCGCCGACGAGGATCACCCGACCGCCGGCCTCGGCCACCGTCTCGGGTGCCCCGGCGGGCAGATCGCCCCCGCGCACTGGTATCACAGCGATCATCGGCCGCCACGCTACCGTCACGCGCAACCGAGCCACAGCCGGCCGCGCTGTCCGCGTTACCCGAGCTGTCCGCGTTCCCCGAGCGGCACGCGTTCCCCGAGCGGCACGCGTTCCCCGAGCGGCACTGCGTCACCGCGGTGAGCCCGCGCTGAGCGACTGAAGCGTTGTTCTCCAGTCGTGTGGGGTCGGTATGACCTCGGGTGACTCAGGAACCGTGCTTGAGTCAGCTGGGGCATCGACTGCGCCGGGTTCGGTCCCATCCAGCTGGCGAGCGAAAGTTCCCAGGTCGGCTGTTCGGGGTTTGGTGCTGCGGGTTGCTTCGAGTGACCTGGAGCCGCTGGTTGGCTGCGGGGGAGGGGGGAAGGAGGGGGGTGGGTGCTGGGTCCACGGGCATGGCACGCTGGTCCGATGGTCGGTCAAGCCTCCACCGAAGCTCCGCGGAACGTTCTCGTGACCGGAGCGGCGCGCGGCATCGGTGCGGCCGTGGCACGCCGACTGGCCGCCGAAGGCGCGCGGATCGTGGCGCTCGACCGCTGCAGCGACGATCCGGCCCTGGGCTACGGCCTCGGGACCCGCGCACAACTCGACGAGGTCGTGGCCCAGTGCGGCAACTCGTCTGTGGCGGTGGTCGCCGACGTCACGGACCGAGCGGATCTCTCGGATGCTCTCGAGGGTGCTCTTGACTGCCTCGACGGTGTCATGGGTGCCGACGGTGTCGACGACGCGGATGGTGCCCTCGGGCGCGTCGGCCGCTTCGACGCGGTCGTCTGCGCTGCGGGGGTCGTGTGGGGCGGACCGCCGGTGTGGGAAACACCCCCGGAACTCTGGCGGGCGATCCTCGACGCGAACCTACTCGGGGTCCACAACACCGCGGCGCTCACCATCCCCCCGATGGTCAGGGCCACCGGTGCTGATGGCAGCCGTGGTGCCGATGGCAGCGGTGGTGCCGATGCCGCCGGCTCCCTGGCGACGGGTCGCTTCGTGGTCATCGCATCGGCGGCTGCCGGGCGTGGCCTACCCGCCATGGGTGCCTACGCCGCCTCGAAGGCGGCGGTCGTCTCGATGGTGCGATCGATGGCCGCTGATCTAGGCGCGTCGCCTGTGACCGTGAACGCCGTCGCTCCCGGGTCGACCGACACCGAGATACTGCGTGCCTCGGCGGGGGTCTACGGTCTCGGTTCACCCGAGGAGCTCGCGGTGCATCACACGAACGATCGCCTGATCCGACCCGAGGAGGTGGCGGAGGCGGTCGCGTGGCTCTGCAGCGCGAGTGCGTCGGGCGTCACGGGTTCGGTCCTGGCGGTCGACGGGGGGATGAGCGCCACGTGAGCGAAGAACCCCCGGGCGGTTCACCGTCGCGCCCGGTGGTCGAACCCGACGACACCCTGCGACGGCTCGCGGAGCGAGTGTGGGTCGGAGGTTCGCCTCTGCGCATCCTACGGCTGAGCGCGCCGGGAGACGCCGCGCTGACCGAGTTGCACCGCCGCGGACGCTGGACGGCGTGCAGCCCCGCAGAGGTGAGGCTCCGTGAGCGGTTGGTCGCTGCGGGTGCGGCCCACCCTGTGATCCGCGCCGACCCGGATCCGCCGGGCGCCGTGCTGGTCGCATCCGGGCGATCGGAAGTGACCGTCGTCGTTCCGGTCCGCGACGATCCGAACGGCCTGGCCGGGGTGCTGTCCGATCTGGCACGGTGCGATCCGGTATCGGGTCACCAGGGTCTGCGAGGTGGTGCGCCGGTCGGCGACGGACAACGGGAACCGGCAGGGCCACCGCACCCCGAGGTGGTGATCGTGGATGACGGCTCCGTGGATGCACCAGAGGTCGCGCACCTCGCGGGCCGGCACGGAGCGACCCTTCTGCGACACGACGAGCCGCGGGGCCCCGCTGCAGCGCGCAACACCGGCCTGGCGGCAGTGAGCACTGCGTTCGTCGTGCTCATGGACTCGGATGTGCGCTTCGACGGACCCTGGTGGAACACCCTGATGGCGCACCTCTCTGCGAGCCCTGACGAAGGCGTGGTGGCGGTCGCGCCACGGGTCGTCGGGTCGGACCGACGGGGGTGGCTCGCTTCCTACGAGCGACGCCACGGACCGCTCGACCTCGGAGAACGCCCGGCCCGGGTGGCCCCGGGCACGCGGGTGGCCTATGTGCCCTCGGCGGCATTGCTGGCGCGCACGGACGCCTTGCGCTCGGTGGGCGGTTTCGACGAGGCCATACGGTTCGGTGAGGACGTGGACCTGATGTGGCGCCTCGTCTCCTCCGGCAGGGGCGTGCGTTACGAGCCCGCACGCGAGGTCAGCCACCGTCCACGTGCCGGGCTCCGGTCGTGGTTGCGCCAACGCTTCGACTACGGAACCTCGGCCGCCCGGCTCGACCTTCGGTATCCCGGGTGGACCGCTCCGGTGGTCATATCACCGTGGAGCGCGTTCGCATGGGCCACAGCCGCGGGTGGCGCTCCGGGCGTGGCCGCGGGGATCGTGATCGGCTCCTCGGTCGCCCTGGCCGCGAAGCTCGACGTGGTGCCCGCACACGTGGGTGTCCGGCTCGCTGTGGAGGGACAGCTCGGCGCCGGTGCGCAGCTGTTGCGGGCCGTGTTGCGTCCGTGGTGGCCGCTCGCTCTCATCGCCGCGGTGCTCTCCAAGCGTGTCCGAGTGCTGCTCGGGGCGGCGATTGCGTTTCGAGCTGCCACGACGCGGGGTCCGGTGACGGATCGGCTCCTGGCGGTGCTCGACGACCTCGCCTATTCCACCGGGGTGTGGGCGGGAGTGGTCAGGGCGCGCCGGTTCGGCGCTGTGTCGCCCCGGATGGCGCGCGAGCGGTGACCGCAGCCGTGGGGGAACCGGTCCGGACCCGCCCGTGCCCGACGCGCGCCGACCCTGTCCGGACCGGATGTCGGGGGTTCTCGCTGTTCCGCGGTCAAGGATCAGGGTCAAGGATCGGGGTCCGAGATGCCGATGTAGAGCAGCGACGGGTGGGTGGCGATGGCGCCGCCGCCAGACCGTGCTGGTGGGGTTGGTCGTGCGAGCGACCGTGGCGGGGCCACCTCCCACCCGTCAGTGCTGTGCGTCAGGGGGTGTGTCACCGGTATCGCCGGCTGCTCAGTAGATGACCTCGGCCTCGAGGCGACCGTCCTCGCGGCGGACCACCACCATGCGGGACATGCACGGCATGCAGTAGACACGGTCACCCGGTCTGAACTCGCGGGTCGAACGGATGATCACCTTGCAGACCGGGCACTGGACCTCGTTCGGTGCGAGCGTGTCCCCCTCACCCTTCCAGTGGCGGTAGAACTTGCGCCAGCGCTTGGGGACCTCCTTGAAGCCGGTCTCCTCGAGCTCGAAGCGCTGCCTCGGCGCCTCACCGGGCTGCCCTTCCTCGGCGTCGGTCTCGTGGATCTCGCGCACCTCGCTCATGACAGCAGCCCGAGCCTCTCGATCGCCTCGAGGTAGTCGCGACCGAGGGTCGGTCGCTCGTCGCGGTGCAGGCCGAGATCGTCGTAGGCGCCTTCGAACGCGCCCATCACCAGCGAGTCGAGCTGGGACTTGATGTGCTCGAGGCGCGCCCGGTCGCCAGGATGGTTCATCAGGTGATGGCCCAGGGTGTTCTCTCCGAAGCCCAAGTGCCGACGCTCGTCGGAGACCACCCCGTCGAGCACTTGTGAGGTGATCGGGTCCGCGACCCTCGCATGATGTCCGAACACCGTGTACTCGAGGGTCTCCAACAACACGTTGAGGGTGAACACCGAGGCGTCCCAGTCACCGGAGTCGACCAGCTCCAACAGGCGGTGCTTGAACGCCACGATGCTCGGGTGCGCACGCTGGCGCACCTCGAGCTCGGGGTCGTCGATACCGAGCTCGCCGATGCGGTGCAGGAACACCTCGAGATGTCGGGCCTCGTCGGCCACCTGCGTCGCGAGGAAGATGCGCGAGTTGTGGTTCGGCGCGAGACGGACCATCCCGCTCGCCCCCTCGAGAGCCGCCGCCTCGCCGACGCAGTAGTTGCACAACGTGGTGATCAGACGCTGGCGACGCGGCTCGTCGAGGTCCTCGCCCACCGTCTCGGGGTCGTAACCGTAGGGCCGGCCTTCGAGGTATCCCTCGACCGCTTCGAACCAGAACGAGAACGACCTGACCTTGCCGTAGAAGGTCTTCTCGTCGAGGTCGTGCGGTTCTGCCTCGTAGAGGTCGTTGCCCGCCATCAGGCGGGTACCGAGGGACTCTGGTACTCGATGCCGATCCGGCCCAGTCGGTTCTTGAACTCACCTAGCACGGTGTTCGCGAGCACTCCCTCGATCTCCTCGACGCTGGCGGTGTCGAGGTTGGTGCCGTGCCACTCGGTGGCGGCGGCTTCGAGGCCGTGCGCCGCGGCGAGCTTGCGGCCCTCGTCCACCGATTCGCCGCTGTCGGAGAAGGCGTCCGCGAACGTCGCGAGCATGTAGTAGCTCATCTCCTGTTGCATCTTCTCGATCTCGGACTTCTTCTCGGGGTGCTCCGCGATCAACGACCCGATGCGGTTCTCCCCGAAGCCGACGTGGCGTCGTTCGTCCGCGATCGTGCCCGAGAGCGTCTGGGCGAACTTCGGGTTCAACTCACGCGAGGTCGCCTCCAGGAGCTCGAACACGGTGAAGGCCATGCCTTCGAGCACGATGTTCTGTCCGACCACACCCGCGATGAAGTCGCCGTCGGAGACCTTCTCAAGGAGGATCTCCGCGAAACGAACCAGGTTGGGGTTGGCATAGTTGTCGATGGTGGACTCGAGGTCCTCCTTGGCAACGCCGAGATCGAACAGGCGCTGGGTGAATATCTCGACGTGGCGTGCCTCGTCGAGCGTCTGGGTCGCGAGAAATCGCTTCGAGGGGAAATCGGGCGCCAGGTTCACCAGACCCGATGAAGCAGCGAGCGCGCAGCGCTCACCCGCGACCAGTTGCACGGTTGTTGCGATCGACGACTCGAGAAGGACCTCGTTGTCGAGCAGTTCCTCGGGTTCGCCGAGGCCTTCCTCGTGACCGTAGACGGTGTCCTCGAGATAGCCCTGCGGGCACATCTCCAACCAACGCTGGATCGAGTACTGGGACAGGAAATCGGCCATGGGGCCCCCCTTTTCGTGGTGAACCCCTGGCCCGTACCAAGCCGGACGCAGCGGGCGCACATTTGGTTCTTCTGGGTCACGCCGCTGCCGATCGTGTCCCACGCAACTGTTGAGCCACACAGTAACCGAGAAATTTCGACCGTGTGGTAGAAATCTCGCTGGAGTGCAGCCGGAGCCGGTATTGAGGCCGCGGTGGCCTGCCGAGTGGTAGACCCTCGCCATGAGCGAACCACGGGGCCCGTCGGAACCAACGAGCGTGACCGTCGGAGCGCAGCAGCGATTCGTGAGCGAAGCGCCGATGGACTGGGACGACACCAGCGACTTCGACGACGCACGCCGTGGTCTCGTCGCACGCCCACCCGATGGTCCGATTCCCGGACCGGGTGATCGGCCCGCATGGGACCTCTCGGCATATGACTTCCTCGGGGCACCCGGTCCGTCGAGCACCGATGGTCGGGTGGGAGCGTCCGGGACGCCGCGGGTGGGCGGGGACGTGCCCGCATCGGTCAACCCTTCTTTGTGGCGCCAGGCGCCCCTCAACACCGAAGCCGGGCTGTTCACCATCGCGGATCGCATCCACCAGCTTCGCGGGTTCGATGTGTCGGAGATCACGCTCATCGAGGGCGACGAGGGGTTCATCGTGATCGATCCCCTGATCTCGGTCGACTGTGCAGCCGCCGCCATGGCGCTGGCTCGGGAG
>CAYVYG010000001.1:0-32702 GCA_964454385.1 uncultured Microthrixaceae bacterium | reverse complement strand
GGAGTGTGGCCATGCCCACTGTCGAACCGCCCACGAACACGGGTTCGAGGACCGCGAACGGTGTGGCACGCCCGGTGCGACCGACCGATACGTGGATGTCACGCAACGTGGTGGTCCGCTCCTCGGGCGGGAGCTTGTAGGCGATCGCCCAACGGGGCGCCCTCGCGGTCGCTCCGAGGGCCTGCTGGGAGGCCAGGTCATCGACCTTCACGACCACTCCGTCGATCTCGTAGGGCAGGTCGTGGCGGTGCTCCCTCCAGTGCGCACAGAACGCGTAGACCTCCTCGAGGCTCTCGAAGGTGTCGGTCTCGGGGTTCACCGGAAGCCCCAAGGAAGCCATCCACTCCAGGGCTGCGACATGACCCGGTGGAGGTTGCGCGCCGAGGACCTCGCCGAGCTGGTAGCACCACAACGCGAGGCCCCGCCCGGCGGTGACCGAGGAGTTCTTCTGGCGCAGGCTTCCGGCTCCAGCGTTGCGCGGATTCACCGGAAGAGGCTTCGGCTTGCGTCCCGCTGCGACCGCCTCGGCGTTCTCCGCCTCGGTGCGCGCCACCAGCGCATCGAAGGATTCCAGCGGCATGTAGATCTCCCCGCGGGCCTCGAGCACCTGGGGGGCATCGCCGCCCAGATCGTGGGGAACCGCCTCGATGACACCCACGTTCGCGGTGACATCCTCGCCGGTGCGGCCGTCGCCACGGGTCGACGCCTGCACGTAGCGACCCGCCTCCCAGCGGATCGACACCGCGAGGCCGTCGATCTTGAGCTCGCAGGTGTAGCGAACGCCCGAGGTGATGCCTGCGGCCTCGAGGCGCTTGACGGTGCGGTCCCCCCACGCCTCGAGCTCGGCGAAACCCATAGCGTTGTCGATGCTCATCATCGGCACGCGGTGGCTCACCGGTGCGAACGGGGTGGGGTGCTGTGCCGAGCCGGGCGCCTGGGTGGGGCTGTCGGGTGTGATCAGGTCGGGGTTCTCGGCCTCGAGGACCCGCAGCTCACGCACCAGGTCGTCGTAGTCGGCGTCGGGGATCGTCGGGGCGTCGGAGCCGTAGTAGGCCTCGTCGTGGCGACGGATCTCCGCTCGGAGCTCGGCGACGCGCCCGGCGGGGCTTTGCGCAGAGCCCGTATCACCGGCAGAAGAGGGCGCGCTCACACCACCCTCACACCAGCACGCTGGGGCGCAGCCGGTCGGCCTCGTGGGCCACACGTTCGGCCAACAGGTCCACCAGCGCGATCACTCCGGGCACCTGTCGCGTCGCATAGCACGAGAGGCGGTCGCTGGGGGCGACCAGGCTGCGCGCCACCAGCAGCTCTCGGTCCACCCCGGCGGCTTCGAGGTCACGCCATGTTGCGACAAGGTGGCGCCAGAGCAACTCCGCGCTGGGCCCGAGTGGGCGGTCGAGTGGAACCGCGCCCCACGCCACGTACCCCCCGCTCCCGAGCAGGGACCTGATGCAGCACGCCCAACCGGTCACCGACGCGTCGAGCGGGGTGGACAGCAGCGACACCCCCGACGAGATGATCGTGGCCAGGTCCGCCCGGCCCGGCACGTGGACGCCGATCACCACGTCGTCCGAACCGGCGGCAACGTCGAGAGCGTCCACGACCGGATCGAGCAGCGAACGGACCTCCCGTGAGCTGAACGGGAACGTCGGGTGAGCCGATCCGAAGAGCTGCGACTCGACCATCACCACGACGATCGGCACCGCCACCGATGCTCGACACGCCCCGAGGAGCGCGGAGCCGTTCAGCACGGCGGCCCCACGGGCGGCATCGATCGCCGCTTCACGCGTGAGCCCTGCGCGGATCAACCCGAGCGCCAGGCTCACCGGTCCGACCATGTCCACCCGCAGCCCGGCCGCGTCGGCTCGGGGTTCCGAACGCCACGCGTCGAGCACGCTCCGGGTGGCATCGAACGCGCCATCCTCCACGAGCGGCCGGTGCGCCGTCAGAGACCAGCCCTCCGCGAGAGACCGGCCCTCCCCGGGCGCCCGGACTCCCGAGCACCCGGTGTCCACCTCCAGACGACCCGTTGGCAGCTCGCGGACGCCGTCGAGCCAACAGCACGCCTGGCTCACAAGGCTGGCTCCCGGAGCCGCGAGCACCGGGATCGTGGGAAGGCGCCGATGATCGAACACCAGCTCCGCAGCTTCGTGGAGGCCCGCAGCGGGCTGCTGTGCCGGCAGTGTCGCCAGGCCGCTTCGCAGTTCGGGTACACCCCCCATGTGCAGTTGTTAGCGGTCGCTGCGCCGAGGGCGCAAACTGATGGGGTGTCAGCTCCCCCCGGATCCGCCGCTGGTTTGAAACCGTTCCCTGTCGATGCTCGGCCCCGGGTCTCCGGACCCGACCCGGTCGTGTCGGCGCCCACCGTCGAGCCCCTGTGATGGACCGGCAAGGACCTCTGGGCGCTCCGGTGATCGTCTGGATCGTGCGCGTGCTGTGGCTGGCGATGCCCTTCACGGTGCTCGAGGCGATCATCGGGGCCACCGACGGAGCGCCACGAGCGGTCGGGCTCAGTGCACAGGCGATCTTCTGGGTGATCTGGGCGACCACGTTCCTGGTCTCGCTGGTCCCGCTGCCCTCCACACTCACGGCGCTGCGGATGCTCACACCTCTCGCGCCCGTTGCCGCTCTGTGCTGCGCTGCGGTGAGCGCGCCTGGAGTCGCCGGGTGGGTCGGCGTGGCGGTCGGTGCGCTGGTGACCGTGGCGGCCATGTCGGCGCCCGTGGGCGACTGGTTCGTCGACGGGGCCTCCTACGGCGACGAGCGGCGCTTCGCCCTGCGGGCACCGGGAGCCCTGCTGCTCGGCCCGTTGCCTCTCGCCTGGGTGTTGACCGTCGTTCCTGTGGTCTCGGGTGTGCTGCTGGTAGCGGGAGATGTCCTGGTGGCGGGTGTCCCACTGGTGCTCGTGGGGATCGCGACCGCCTGGTGGGGAGCGTTCGCAACCTGGCGCCTGGCGCGACGCTGGCTGGTGTTCGTGCCAGCGGGCGTGACCCTGGTCGACGACATGGCGCTCGCCGAACCCGTGTTGTTCGCGCGCCGATCGATGCGCCGGATAGGTCCGGCGCACGTCGGTTCGGAAGCGCTCGATCTCAGCGTCGGCGCGCCCGGCCTCGTCATCGAGCTCGCTCTGTCCGAGGAGGTGGAGCTCGTGCCCGCGATCGGTCGTGACAGGGTGAAGGATCCACGCAGCGTCGACTCGGTGCTGGTGGTCCCCAGCCGCCCCGGCACGGTCCTCGATCACGCGCAGGGCCGTTCCCTGCCCGTCGACCGTGGCTGAGCGTGCTCAGCCGGCGACAGAGCCCGGCTCGTCCGCCAGCGCGATGCCACCGGCGAGGACCGTGTCGTGGTCATAGAGCACCACGCTCTGACCGGCTGCGACAGCTCTTTGCGGATCGTTCCAGCGGATCTCCACCCGGTCACCGTCAGCGTCGGCGCTGACAACGGTCGCCAGCGGTGCGCGCCCGTGAGCGGAGCTCTGCGCGTGGACCACGGTGCCGGTACGCAACGGAGCCGCTCCACTCAGCTGACCCAGTGACAGCGAGCCGGCGAGCAGCTCCTCGGACCCACCGACGGTGACGGTGCGCGAAGCCACATCGACCCTGGTCACGAACCGCCGGCGCGCCCCACCTGCGAGGTTCAGGCCCCGACGCTGACCGACGGTGACCAGCTCCACCGCATCGACCTCGCCCACCCGGCGCCCCTCACCGTCGAGGACCACCCCGGGGTGCAGCGTCACACGCTCGGCCAGGAACGCCCTGCGACCGTCGGCCCGGGTTATGAAACAGACATCCTGGCTGTCGGGTTTGGCCGCTGTGCGCAGCCCCATCGAGGTGGCGAGCTCGCGCACCTCGGCCTTGTGGAGACCACCGATCGGGAACATGATCCGGTCGAGCGGTCCACCGGCGAGGGGATACAGCACATATGACTGGTCCTTCGCGCGATCAGTCCCCCGTGCGATGCGCAGCGTCCCGTCGGCCGCGGTGACGATCCGCGCGTGGTGGCCGGTCGCAACGGCGTCGAAGCCGAGCAGCTCCGCTCGTTCCAACAGGGCGTCGAACTTGAGGTGGCGGTTGCAGTCCACGCAGGGATTGGGAGTGCGCCCCTCGGCGTGATCGGCGACATATGGGTCGACCACCCGGGTCTGGAACTCCTCGGTGTAGTTGAACACGTGATGGTCTATGCCGACCTGCGCCGCGGCCCGACGTGCGTCCTCGGTGTCGCTGACCGAGCAGCATCCGGTGTCGCTGTCACCTCCCCACAGCTTCATGGTCGCGCCCACCACCTCGTGGCCGGCTTCGACCAGCAGCGCGGCCGCGACCGACGAATCGACACCGCCCGAGAGCGCGACCAGCACCCTCACGAGCCGACACCTCCTCGATCGTGTGACCCGGCACGCCGCGAGCTGGTACCTCGCGACCCGGCGCCCCGTGCTCGTTGCAGTGACCACTGCATGGCTTCCACGGTGGCATCCACGTCCGCCGTGGTCGAGTCGGCTCCGAGGGTGAGCCGCAGTGGCGCGAGATCGGGGTCGTCGATCCCGATGGCGCCCAGCACGTGGGATCCACCGATGGCGCCCGAGGCGCACGACGAGGCTGCGGATGCGCACACGCCGCGTTGTTCCAACAACAACAGAAGCTCCTCGCCCGAGGCGCCCTCCACGAGCAGGTGGAGGTGGCCGGGGAGCCTCGCCGAACCGGTACCTTCGAGGGTCGCTGTCACCCCTTCGAGCGCCCCGAGGCGACTCTCCAGGTCGTCACGCAGCGCGCTCACCCGCTCGACACGACCGGTCCGATCCAGCGCCGTGTGCGAGAGGGCGGCTGCGAACCCGACGATGCCGGCCACGTTGTGAGTGCCCCCCCGACGACCGCGCTCCTGGCCCCCTCCGTGCAACAGCGGAGCGACCGCGGTCGACTCCCGGACCACCAGCGCGCCGACCCCCTTGGGACCGCCGAGCTTGTGGGCCGAGACGCTCACCAAGTCCGCTGGGCGCGAGACCACCGGGAGGTCGAGCCAGGGTGCTGCCTGCACCGCGTCGGTGTGCAACGGGGCGCCCGGCGCGACGCGCCCGACGATCTCCGCCACCACCTCGAGGTCGTTGAGGGACCCCAGCTCGTTGTTGGCGGTCATCACCGACACGACCGCCACCCTGTCGTGATCGCCGATTCGTACGAGCGCGTCCTCCAGCGCGCCCGCCTCGACGCGTCCCGCGCGGTCGACCGCGACGACCTCGCCCCCGATCGCACGGGTCGTCTCGAGCACGGCGGGGTGCTCGACAGCACTGCAGACCGGGACCCCGTCACGGGGAGGCAACCCGCCGGTGAGAGCGAGGTTGTCCGACTCCGTGCCGCCCGATGTGAAAACCACTTCGGCGGGCCGACAGCCGAGCACCTCGGCCACGTGCTCACGCGCTTCGTCGATCGCCCGCAGCGCGTCACGCGCCACCGCGTGCGACCCCGATGGGTTGCCGAAGCGCGCACCCGGGTCCGTCGCGGGAGCCATGAAGGGCGCCATGGCCACCCGAGCCGGCTCGCACAGCGCTGTGGTGGCGGCGTGGTCCATGTAGACGAACCGCTCGATTCCACCACGCATGCTCGGCTTCACGATCCGGATGCTACGACCCGGCCACCTTCCGCCGGCAGCGGCGGCGTTCGCACCTGTCGCGGGCAACGGCGGCGCTGCGCCCTTGGTGAACACCCGGCGGCGTTGTCATAACTCCCCCGGCGATGGCACCATTTCATGGTCCGGCGCGCTGCGACGGAGCCTCGGGTGCCGAGCCGGCGACGGCCCGCGGGTGGAGTTGCACCGGCTGGCACATGACCCAAGAGGATCCACAACAGGGCGCCGCCACCGGATCGCCCGCCTCCGAGGACCTGCCCGCCTCCGAGGGCCGGGCCTCCTCCGAGGGCCGGGCCTCCTCCGAGGATCGGCCCGCGCCGAGGCCGGACCCCTACGCGCAGTTCGGCAACCCGCTCAACGACACCTGGGGCACCTACAACACCGCCACCCCCACCGCACCGGCCACCGGTGCGGTGACCACCCGGCGCGAGCAGCCCTGGATCAAGCGCGTGGTTGTCCTGACCGTCTTGATCGTGCTGGCAGCAACGGCATGGTTCGCACGCGATCCGATCGCCGACGCGTGGGACCGCGTGTACAGCTCGCTGAGCGACGCCTCGGGGGCCGGTTCCGACAGCGACGGCACTCCCGGTGATCCGACTGCCTCGGATGATGCCGATTCCGGCGATCCCGGTGATTCCAGCGATCCGGAGGCCACCCTCGACGAGCGCTTCGACGAGCTCGAGAGAGCCCACGAGGAGGCGTTCGCAGAGTGGCTCGACGACAACGAGTCGGCGCTCGACGCCCAGGCTGACCGGATCTCTGCGGTCGTCGAACCCTTCTCAGCGTTGCAGCAGTCGCTCGACTCGGATGCTGCGGTGGATCTCGCGGCGCAGCGCCCGATGCTACGGGAGTACCTCGGCGCGGTCCTCGGTGTCACACGGGTGCTCGACGGTGCTCCCAGCGCCGAGGTTCCCGACTCGTTCATGACGCTCATGATCCTGCAGGCCGACGAGGTCAACCAGATGCTCGCCGCAGCGGATCAGAGCGACGACACCGCCTTCCGCGCAGCGGCGGGCCGACTACTGCGTGCACGGTCGGAGGTCCGCAGGCTGTGCACCCAGTACGGCGATGCACCCGATCCGCTGTGCGGGAAGCAGTGGGGCTGAGGGCTCCGACCGTTCCCAGAGTGCCGGATTCTTCCCCCGTCTGAGCCGTATCCTCGGACCGTGGACACGACCGAGATGCAACTGGCCGTCGCCGCCTACGTGGTGCTCTGCGTTGCGACGCTGCTGGTCGCGCTGTCGTGGTGGCGGGTGTTCAACAAGGCCCGGCGCTCGGGGATCCTGCTCATCTGGGGTCCGCTGCAGACCGCACTGTGGCCCTGGTTGACCGATCCCGACCCCTGGCTCGTGCTGATGCTGCTCGGCTTCTCGCTGGTCGTCTCGGTGGCTGTCACATCGACGTTTGTGTCGATCATCGGCAGGCCGTGGTGGTGGGTGCTTCCGGTGGTGCTCGGCTTCCTTCCGCAACTCGTCGCGGTGATCTGGGCGATGCAGGCCTCTGCGGTCGAGGAGCTCCCCGACTCGCTCGCGCTGTTCGCGCTCGGATGCTGGACCGTGGTGGTGTTGTTGGGTGTGCCGCTCTACCTGGTGGGGATGTTCGACCTAGGGGACGCGTTCGGCTTCGGGATCGGTTTCCGGTTGGGGCTCGTGTTCCTGCCGATGGTCTTCCTCCCGGTGCTCGCCTTCGGACCCAGCCGCTACGGCGATTGGGGCCGGGTCGAGCGCGAGCGCGCGAAAGCCCGCGCCGAGAAGGTGATGTCGGATCGGACGAGTGCCACAGGCCTCCGCGGGCACCCCGGCCCCGGCGAACAGGGTCATCATCGGGAGGTCCCACGACCGCAGCCGACCCACCAGGGCGGTCTGCCGCCGTGGAGCGGGGTGCAGCTACCACCGCTGGGCGATCAACCCGCGCCGGTCGACCCCGACCACCGGGGCGCCTGAACCACCGGTGCGGCACCCCTGGCGACCTCGCGCAGCAGGCCGCCCTCCTGCCACTGGAAGGCCGCTGCCAGACATATGAGCCACCACTGCGGATCAACCGCAGCCGGCAGGTCGTGGCCCATGCGTTGCCGCAGAGCCTCCGCCAACGCCAGCGCCTGCTCCCGCCGCGCGTCGGCTGACAACCGGCTCGTGCGGAGCAGGAACTCCCGCACGAGGGAGAACTGCTCGGCGCTCAGCGCGCTCACATCGAGCGATGCCACGTAGCTCTCGTAGCCGGCAGGTGGGTAGAACACCACCGGGCTCTCGGTCTGGTGGCGGCTGCGATGGCGCACGACGACCGTCGATGCCGCCATGTCACCCAGGCGCTGCCCGGCGGGCGAGAACATGGCGCTCAGCAGGGCCACGAAACCCACCGAGAAGTAGATGTCGATCAGCGCCAGCAGGCCCCTCACGACCGATTGACGTGGCGGCACCGGGGAACCGTCGGCGGAGATGGCCCACAGTCCGAAAGCCGCCTTGCCGACGCTTCGACCCCGCCAGATCACCTCCATCGCGATCGGCCACACCACGAGGGTGAACACCAACGTCGTCAGGAGGATGAAGGCGAGCGACATCAGCGATCCGAGCGCCCACAGCGACAACAGGACCACCGCTGCGCCCACGACCCCCTGGATCGCCAGGTCGATCAGCCGTGCGAACGCGCGGGTCGCCACCCCCGCTGTGGGCAGGTCGAGTACCACCGCTTCGGGTGTGACCACACCGGTGCGCACGGCCCCGTACCGTAGTGGCACCCATGGACCTCGACCGCTACATCCAGATCCACGACGCGTCCTGGCGGCGCTTCGCGGAGCTGAGCAGATCGGCGGGCAGACGCCGCCGTCCCTGGAGCACCTCGGACCTCGACGACGACCGCCTGGATGAGCTGATAACGGCCTACCAACGGACCTCCGCACAGCTCTCCCACGTGCGCACCACCTACGGGGATCCCCAGTTGGTGCTGCGCCTGTCACGGTTGCTCGGCGAAGCACGGGTTGTGATCTACCAACGGCGCGGCAACCCGATGAGGGCGATCAGCCGCTTCTTCGCGGAGGTCTTCCCCGCTGCGGTGTGGGTGTCGCGGCGCTACATAGCGGTCGCGTTCGCCTGCTTCGTGGTGCCGGCGGTCGCGATGGGTCTCTGGCTGTCGAACGACCCTGCAGTGCTCGACGCATCGGTTCCACCCGAGCTCCAGCGTTCGATCGCGGAGTCGGAGTTCCGCGACTACTACTCCTCGGAGGCCGCCCAGAGCTTCGCCGGCACGGTGACTGTGAACAACATCTACGTGTCGTTCCTCGCGTTCGCGCTCGGACTCGTGCCGGTGCTCGGCCCGGTGTTCGTGCTCGGCTACAACGGGCTCAACGTGGGGGTGATGGCAGCTGTGATGCACCACGCCGGTGAAGGGCCGCAGTTCTGGGGCCTGATCACCCCCCACGGGCTGTTGGAGATCACCGCCATCCTGATCGCCGGCGCCGCCGGCCTGCGGATCTCCTGGGCGATGGTCGCGCCGGGTGACCGGACGCGTGGCTCCGCGCTAGCGCAGGAGGGGCTCCGCTCGGTGGTGATCGTCGTCGGGCTGATGATCTGCTTCGTGGTGGCCGGCTTCGTGGAGGCCTTCGTCACCCCGTCGGGCATGCCGACGATGCTGCGGGTCGGGGTGGGGATCTCGGTCCTGGTCGCGTTCTGCGCCTACGTCGCCCTGTTGGGCCAGCGCGCCGAGCGCCTCGGGCTCAGCGGACTGCTCAACGAACTGGGTCGCGAGGAGTCGACGCTCACGACCCCACGACCAGCCAACTGAAGGGTCTCAGCCCCCAGATCGGTGGACCACACCCCTCAGTTCGCCGGTGAGCGACCGGGGGTGGGGACCGGGCGTCACAGGCGGCCGGTCGACTTGACCCGCAGGTACGCGTCCGCGAGCTCGACCGCCAACCGGTGGGGCTCCGCGTCGATCACGATCGCGCCGAGCGAGGCAAGGCGCGCCGCACTGCGCCTGCGGGTCTGTAACGCCCTCACCGCTGCGACCCGTCGGAACGCCTCGTCGTCGTCGTGGACCGTCCCGGTCGCCCAACCCGCCACCGCGGGGTCGGTGACCCCGGCGACCAACACGAGGTGGGTCCTCGTTATGAGGGGCATCGCGGGGACCAGCGAGTCGGTCACGGCCTGTTCGAGCAGGTCGCTCAACAACACGAGCATCGCCCGGCGACGGAACGTGGCCACGACCTCGGCGAAAGCGCCGCCGTAGTCGGATTCCGAGAGCACCGGTTCGAGCGCGTACATCGACTCGGTCACCCGGGCGAGCTGATCGGTGTGGCGCGCCGGCGGCACGATCGATCGAACCTCCTTGTCGAAGGAGACCAGCCCGCAGCGATCGCCCAGGCGCGTCGCGACCGCCGTGAGCATCATCGCCGCGTCCATGGCGTGTTCGACCCGCGGCACCCCCGCCACGCGCCCCGCCATCACCCTTCCGTTGTCCAGGAGGATCAGCACCCTCTGGTTCCGCTCCGCCCGGTAGGTGCGCACGATCGGCTTGCCGACCCTGGCGGTCGCGGTCCAGTCGATGCGGCGGAACTCGTCATCGGGGCCGTACTCGCGCAGCTGGTCGAAGTCCGTGCCTCCCCCGAGGCCCCGTGCGGACCGCATCCCCACCTCGAGGATCCGCGCCCGGCGGATCTTGAGCTCCGCTTCCTTCGCGGAGCGGAACGGTGGGTGCACCCTCAGCTCGGTCCGCAACGGCACCTCCCGCTGGCGGGCGCCCATCCCGAGCGGTCCCAGGATCCGCACCGCCACGCGGTCCAACTCGAAATGCCCCCGGCGCTGCGGCTCGATCGTCGCGGTGACCGTCACGGTCCCCCCGGCGGGGACCCGGACACGGCACCGGCGCGTCGATGCTGCGAGCGATGGTGCGAGCTGATCGGCCAGCTCGACACTCAGCGTGCGGCGAGAGAGGGACCTGATCGTCCACTGGATCTCCGCGGACCGACCCGCCACGACCACCGGTGGGTGGCGCCGCTGCAGCTCGACGCGCCCCGGCGCGGTGCCGGTCAGGGAGTCGACCAACGCGACCAGCAGCACCGCGGCGGTGGTGACCCCGGCCGCGGCGAAGACGTTGACCGGCCGGCCCGGGTAGGCCAACAGCCCGACCGCCGCCACCAGCGCCACCAAGGCGGTGCGCCTGGCGGGGACGAGCGGCATCCTCAGCGGGGCGCCGGCACCGTGGCCAGCACCGAGTCGAGCAGTCCGTCGGCGGTGACCCCGTCGAGCTCGAGCTCGGGGCGGACCAGCAGGCGGTGTCGCAACGCCGGCTTGGCGACGGCCTTGACCTCGTCGGGGCTGACGTACCACTTGCGCGACAGCCAGGCCCACGCCTTGGCCGCGTGCAACAGCGCGGCGGCACCCCGGGGCGAAACGCCGAGCTCGGTCGAGGGCGACTCGCGTGTCGCCCGGCACAGCGCCACCACGTAGTCGAGCACCGGGCGCTCGACGGTAACCTGGGCCACCGCCCGCCTGGCGCGCCCGAGCAGCTCGGCATCGGCCACCGGAGCCACACCCGCGCCCTCGATGTCATGGGGATCGAGCCCCTCGTTGTGGCGGGCGAGGATGTCGACCTCCTGGTCGTGGCTGGGATAACCGACGATCAACTTGAACAGGAACCGGTCGAGCTGCGCCTCGGGCAACGGGTAGGTGCCCTCCTGTTCGACGGGATTCTCGGTGGCGACCACGACGAAGGGCTCGGGCAACTCGAGGGAGGTTCCCTCGGCGGTCACCTGTCGCTCCTCCATGGCCTCGAGCAGCGCCGCCTGGGTCTTGGGAGGTGTCCGGTTTATCTCGTCGGCGAGGAACAGGTTGGTGAACACCGGGCCCCGGCGGAACCTGAACCCCCCGGCCGAATCGGGCGCGAGCACCAGCTGACCGGTCACATCGGAGGGCATGAGGTCCGGGGTGAACTGCACCCTCGCGAAGTCGAGATCAAGTGCCTGCGCGAGGGTCTTGACCACGAGCGTCTTGGCAACACCGGGAACCCCCTCGAGCAACACGTGGCCACGTACCAGCAGCGCGGTGATCAAGCCCGAGACGGTTCCGTGCTGGCCGACCACCACCTTGGCGACCTCCGTGCGGAGCGCGTCCATGGCGGCGAGCGCGGCCTCGTCGACCACAGCAGCGGGGCCCGCGTACTCAGGTGGCAGATTGGACATCGAGCACCTCCGAACGAAGCTCGTCGAGATTCCTTGACAGGGCCACGAGGCCCTCGGCATCGGGTGGCGGTTCACCGAAGAGCAGCGAACGGACCGCCTCGGGCTCGCGGGCGCTGCGCGATGCAACCGCTGCGACCAGCGCTACGGGACCGGCCTCACGCGGGACGCCCAGCATGGATGCGAGGTCCGCGCACTCGCGCTCGCGCAGCACCTGACCGGCGCGTGCAGCGCTGCCGTGGCGACGCAACAGCCCCCCGACCGCTTCGACCAGCTCGGAACCCGCGACCTCGACGGGCATCTCCTCGCTCACGGGCCGCCCGAGGCGCCGGGCGCGCCACCACGCGTAGACCACGAAGGCCGCGCCCGCCTGAACCAGGGCGAGTCTCACGTTGAAAGGCATCAGCGCGAGCGGGTTCCGGGTGCCGTCTGGCGCAACGTCCTCATCGGACGCCGCCGCTACGAAGCTCACCTGTGAGCCTCCCAGGAGGGCGACCGCCATCGGTCCGTTGTCGAGGGGCTGTCCGCCCTGTTCCTTGTCGGGCTGCAGGCGGGCGTTGGCCCACAGGTAGGGCGACGCCAGCTCCACGATCCGTCCGGCTCCGAGGCGGCGTTCGCCCACCAACGCAGCCACCCCTTCGAACCCCGGCGCGTCGGTGAAGCAGTAGCCGGTGCCCTCACCGGTTTGCGAGGTGAGATCGACCGCGCCGAAACCGAGGTGGTCGAGCGCCTCGAGGCCCTCGAGTGCGGTGATCGTGCACAGCCCGGCCCCGACCGGCTGCGCGGGCGTGCGGGTCAGGGACCTGTCGTCGATCATCGTGAAGGAATCCCCTCTGGCGAGGACCACCGTCGCGCCGCGGGATGCATAGGACTCCAGACGGTCGAGCTGCTCGGGGGTGAGCCGCTGCGCGATCGGCACCACCACCGAGCGGCCCACCGGGTCAGCGGGAAGCGAACCGAGATCCGACGCGCCCAGCGAGTCGATCTGCGAACCGGAGTCGCGCAGCAGGATCGAGACCGCGCGGTAGCCATCGGGAGTGGACGACGAGACATCGAACGGCGGCGGCGTCCCCGCCGAGGACAACCACAGGACCACCACCGCCAACCCGGCGAGGACGACCACCCCGGCCCAGAGGACCCCTCGCCCCCTCATGGGTGCACCTCCACGCGACCCACTGCGGGCGGGGGTGCTCCACCGATCCGCTCCACCACCGGGGCGCCCAGCACCCGGGCCGCGATATCCCGGAAGCGCTCGTTGTCCTCGCGCCCGGTCGCCACATCCGCGTACCACGGGAGCTCGAACAACAACACCGCAGCGGCGAAGTCCTCCACCGCGGACGGCGTGGTCGTCTCCAGGTCGGAGGTGAGCTCGCCGTCGGTCCGCCCGGGGATGTCGGCCACCTGGGCGCGATCGACGAGGGTGCGCACCAACTCCGCGAACCTCGCGCGCATCGCGAGCTTCCACTCGCCCGCCGCCTCGTGTGCCGCGGCGTCGGCTGCCCACTGCGAGGCGGCGCGGCGATGCTCGGTCTGCACGGTCGTCTCGGCATCGCCCCGGTCGCGCGCCCGGGGAACCCACCTGCGCACCACGACCACGATCACCACGACCACCACCGCGAGAGCGGCGATCACCACCAGCCAACCCACCAGCGAGCTCAACCCGCCACCCATCGCTGCGGCGCCGGGGTCGACCGGGCTGTGTGGCGCCCGGTCGAACAGGTCGTCGATCCGGTCACCCAACCAGTCACCGATTCGCTCGGGGATCGACCGCGGGTAGGAGAACTCGGGCCGCGACATCACCTCGGATACGTGGTCACGTTCGGGTGAGCCGGTGATCACGCCACCAACCCGAGATCGACCCGACGGATGGCCAGATCCAGTCCCTCGCTCCGGCAGCGGAACTCGAGGTAGGCACGCGCCGCGATCGCCGCTGTGAGCGGCTGGGTTACCAACAGGGCCAACAGCGAGATCTGCTGGATGACCACCAGGACCGCTTCGGATGACACGAACTGCGACGCGAGCAGTGCCGGCCCGGCGTAGAGGGACAACTGCAGCACCGTCGAGATCACGAAGGATCCGATCGAGACCCCGAGCGCGGTCCAGAAGCTGCGCCATCCCAGGGCCCAACTGCGAGCGAAGGCCCGCAGCGGGCCGGCGCCCTCGGCACCCGCGACCACCGACGCGCACATCAACAGCGCATCGCCGATGAAGAACCCGATGTAGAGCAGGCAGCCGGCCACCGCTTTGACCGGTATGCACAGAACCGGCACCAGCAGTGCCACCCACCACCGCCGAGCGGCCACCGCTACCAGCGAGCGCGGACCGCCGGTGTCGTGTTCGAGCGACGCGCGCGCGACGACCCCGGACAACAGCCCGATGAACGACAGCACCACCGGGCGCAATGCTGCGACCGACCAGGTGAGCGGTGTGGCGGAATCCAGCGAACCCACCGCCGCGAACACCGGCGACGCATCGATGTCAGCCCCCCGTCCCGCGGACAGGGTCGCCCACAGGTCGAGCAGTTGCAGCGGCAACAGCAGGGCGGCGGCCACTCCGAACAACAGCCCGAAGTGCGTCCGCAGCAACTCGAACCCGCCGTCGAGGACGCCCCCGACCCCCAACGGCCGCAGATCGGCGATCCACCCGGCGCGGGAGTCGCTCGCACCCACCCGGTCGGGCCACGCCGCGTCCCCGCGTGCGATCGCAACCCCGGCGGGACCGAGCGACGACGCAGTTCCGTCGGCACCTGTGCTGGGCGCCGGGGCGCGCCCGGAACCGTCGGGGGCCTCGGGGTCCTCGGGTGGCACCCATGGGTTCGTTCCATGCGCGTGCCACCGATCCACGCGCCCCACGGTAGGCGGCGTTGCCACGGCCGGGGTGACACAGACCAGACTTCGGTCGTGTCGAGCTACGACGATCCCGGTCGGTACGGATCGAGCTTCGCTGACGTCTATGACCTCTGGTACCCGGGCGGGGACGAGGGCGAGGTGGTCGCGTTGTTGTCGCGCCACCTGCGCCACGGCGCACGGATCCTCGAGTTGGGGGTCGGCACCGGGCGTCTGGCACTCGGGCTGAGCGCCGCGGGTTTCGAGGTGGTCGGCCTCGACGCATCACCCGAGATGCTGGCGGTGATGGCGGCGAAGAAGGGGGCCTCCTCGGTGCCGCGGGTGGTGGCCGATGCGGCACGGCCTGCGACCTGGCCCGCCGCAGGGCTGCACGGAACCTTCGACTGCGTGCTCGCCGCGTGCAACCTGTTGTTGAACCTGCCCTCACCCGATGCCCAGCGCGAGGCACTCCGGGGAGCCGTCCGACACCTCGACACCGGGGGGATCCTCGCCGTCGAGCTCCAGGAGATCTCCGCACCCCGCGACGGGGAAGTGGGCTTCGGGCTCTCCGACGCAGGCGGCGGTACACCGGTTGTCATCTCCACCGCGACGGATCCCTGCACCGGCGCTGTAGAGGGCCGACACATCGAGTTGCCTCCCGATGGCGGCGCCCGGGTCAGGCCCTGGTCGGTGTGCCCTCTGGAGCTGACGACGCTCGATCGGTGGTGCGGCGAGGCGGGACTGCACCTGCTGGAGCGCCATGGGTCGTGGTCCGGCGAGATGTGGGATCCCGATTCACACGCCCCAGCGGTGAGCGTCTACCACAGGCCCTGACCTGCTCAGGCGTCGGTCGCTCCCGGGTCGCCCTCGACCGACCGCAACAGCGCAGTCTGGGTCGCGACGGCCACCAGGCGGCGCTCCTCGTCATAGAGCTCAGCGGTGCCCGACGCGAAACCGTGGCTCGCCGACTGGGCCCGTGAGTGGGCCAGCACCCATTCGGTTCGCACATCCGCCACGAACTTGAGCCCGATCTGCAGGGAGATGACGAAGAAGAACCCGCCGCGGCTTCCGATGCCGGCGTGCACAGCAGGTCCGAGTACGTCGCCGGGCACCGCGAGCACCGCCGGCTCCCAGCGACCGGCGTCCGTCACCGGTGAACGCAGGAAGCGGAACCACGATGCCGCCTCGGGATCGCCCGGTTCTGTTTCCTGTCCCCAGCGGGCGTTCCCCATGGCGATGCGGAAGTCGGTCTGGTGGTGATACGGGATCCGCGAGAACGGGCTGTCGTCGGTCGTCTCGCGAAGCGGGCACTCGGAGGGACCGGGCACCGGCGGCGCGACGCTGCCGGGAAAGCTCAGCTCGCTCTCGCGTCGCCTGCCGAACACGACCGCTACCACCAGGTCGTTGCCCGCCGCGTCGTTGCCCAGCGCGTCGTTGCCCACCGCGTCGATCCCGCCACGGGACGGCTCTAGCGCCCAGGCGCGCACCAGGACCTGCGCGCCGTTGCGTCCGTTGCGCAGGATCTCGACCTGCAACCCGAGCGGTCCACAGGGGATCGCGGCGCAGTAGGTGGCCTCGGCTCCCACGAGATCTAGATCCCCACGGCCCACGTGATGGACCGCAGCCCTGATCGCGGTCGCCATCGTGGTGCCGCCGAACGCGTACATCACCCGCCACGCCTCGGGGATGTCGGCCCGGTACCGCCCGGGCATCCCCGCCACGGGATGCGGTGTGGTGTCGGTCAGGATGTCACCCGGGGGAACCTCACGGGCCTCGGTCCAGTCGCTGGTCGGCATCCGGACACACTTCCCGACCGGCGGCAACGCCACCAAGCCGATGGGGATCGCGGTGGACCTCTGCGGTTCAAGATACCGTGAACCGGTGGCTCGGATCAGGGTTTCGCGGACGATCAAGGCTCCACCCGCCCAGGTGTGGGCCGCGCTCGAGGACATCTCCTCACACGTCCGCTGGATGGCCGACGCGGCCTCCATCACATTCACATCGCAACGCCGCACCGGCAAGGGGACGACCTTCGAGTGCCTCACCCGCGTGGGCCCCTTCGCCCTGGTCGACTCGATGGAGGTGACCCGCTGGGACCCGCCCCGGGCGATGTCGGTGCTCCACGAGGGCGTCGTGAGCGGTACCGGCACCTTCAGGCTGCGCCCCAGGCTGCTCGCCAGGCACAGGACCCGGTTCACCTGGTCCGAGCGCCTGCGGTTCCCCTGGTGGATGGGAGGCCGGCTCACCGCCCTGGCGGCGACGCCGGTCATGTGGTTGATCTGGCGGGGCAACCTCGCTCGCCTGACCGACCTGGTGGAGTCCGGTGCGCTCCCCCACGGTGCCACGAGGGCTCTTCCCGCGGGACCACGCGACTGAACGGCGAGTGCTGAGCCAGCCGGCGCGGTCAGGCCCCGAACCCCTAGCCCGGCAGGATAACGAACTGCGAACGGCCGACCACGGTGACCGCCGCGACCGCGAGCACCACGGCGAACACCGCCAGGGCCGCGATGCGTCCTGCGAAGGGCACCCGTGGAGTTCCCTGTGGGCTCCGCTCGGTGGTGACCCCCAGGCCCCAGGCCGCGGCCGCTCCCGCCACCAACCCTCCGAGGTGCCCGCCGATCGAGATCCCCGGCACCATGAAGGTGATCACGAGGTTCAACACGATCAAGGTCCCGATGCCCGAGCGCCAGGGGTTCTGCCCGGCGCGCATCTGCAACACGGTGAGGGCTCCCATCAGCCCGAACACCGCCCCCGACGCACCCAGGGTCGGCGAGGTCGGGTCCAACAGCATCACCCCGAGCGATCCGCCGAGCAGCGAGACCATGTAGATCGCCACGAACTGGCTCCGACCCAGCGCCGGTTCCAGGGCCTGGCCGAGCAGCCACAGCAGGAACATGTTCATGCCCAGGTGCAACAGGCCGGCGTGCAGGAAACCGCCGGTGACCAACCGGTACCACTCGCCCTGGGCCACCAGCGGACCGTAGGTGGCTCCCCAGGTGAAGACCGGTCCCGATGCACCCGACACCGTTCCCCCGGTGGCCACCATCGCCACGAAGAACACCGCGTTGATGCCGATCAGCACCTTTGTCGCCAGCAGGTCGGAGGCTCCCCCGAACGCGGCACGACCGCTCACCACCCTGGTGGTGCGCGCCCCGGCGCACTGGGGGCAGTGGAACCCGACCGAGGCCTGCACCATGCAGGACGGACAGATCGGCCGTTCGCAACGCTGGCAGCGCACGCCCGCCACCCGGTCGGGATGGTTGGCACAGGTCGGGGCGATCACGGGATCCACCTCGAAAAGCTATCCCCGAGGAGCCTCAACCGGGCCTCGGCCCGGCGCCGCCGTCCTCGTCGAGGAGGCGCTGCACCGCAGCTGTCGACCGGTCGGCCACCTCGGGGTGATGGGAGAGCTCGTAGGCGACCTCGTGAACCGCTGCATCGAGCTCGAAGACGCTCAACAGCGCGTCACGGCTCGCGCGTGCCCGGGGCAACAGGCGGTGGACCTCGTCCTGGTCCGCGTAGCCGGTGAGGAAAGCGTTGAGGTTCCGCTCGGCCCAGGCATCGGCGAGCAACCTCAGCTCGCCGTCGGGGATGGCCACCTCCGACAGCGCGGTGTTGGCCACCTGGTGGAACGCTCTGGTCATCCCTGCGACGTCCCGCAGCGGTGAGGATGCGCGGCGCCGCTCGGCGAGCAACCTGACCGCCTCGCCCTCGAAGTCGAAGAGCATCCACGAGCGCCTCACGCGCAACGTCTTGGCCAATCGGAGGTCCCCGTGCACCCGGATCGCCATGCCGAGGTCGTCGGCCGCACCGAGACGACGGTACACCTCTTCGATGCGGGCGGTGTCGAGTTGGCCGTCGGTGACGCGGTGCAGCTGGGCGATCATGTCCTCGGCCCATGCATGTCCGTCGGCGGGTTGTGCCCCGAAGGCCTCCGAGAGTGCCACGTGGAGCCTTGCCACCTCCGCGCCAAGGTCCTCCGCGTCGGAGCTGAAGTCCAGCCGGCAGTCCCGGGGAGGTCGTCGCAGGTTGAACACCTCGCGCAGCGAGTCGAGCGCCAGCTCGCGGCCCTCGCCCCGCGAGCGCTCCAGGCGGCGCAGCACCGCGAGATCGGCGCGGCCCCTGCGCCAGGTGCGCACGGGGACCGACACGTTGCCGTAGCCGACCCGCCCGAGCGCCTCTGTGACCTCCACATCGGGGTTCGGTCCCCTGGTCACCCGCCGGAACACCTTGAGCACCCAGGACTCGTCGATCACCAGTGAGGTGTTCGAGTGGACGCCGCTGATCGCGCGTACCGATGCGAAGCGCCCCTCGGGGTCGACGACTCTGCAGAGCTCGAGGGCGAGCTCCTCGTCGGCCAGCGCATCGAAGAGCCACACGGTGCGCCGTGGCGCCTCCATCGGCCCGAGCCTGCAGACCGGGGGCAGCTCCACGGGGTCCTCGTCGGCCGCACCGAGCACGACCTGATACCAGATCGGCATACCCGCGCCGCCGTCGCCACGGACCTCCACCAGCACCCACAGCATGGAGGGCCAGCCGTCGAGCAGCGTGTCGAGCTTGCGAACCCTCATCACGGGATCCTCGACAGGGTGGTACCACCGCTGGGCCGCGAGATACGGAGCCAGCAGCACGCTCAGTTGCTCGATGAAGTCGACCTCTTTGACGACGGCTCCTAGCTCACTTTGTCAACTCACTGTGTGACGGTCGGTGCCACGGTGCCGGTGACAGCCTGGGGATCACCGCAACGCCGTTCGGGTGACCGGGCTGTGGTCGTCGTGGCCGCCGGGACACATGCGGTGCCGGGGCGACCATTGTGGCGCGCGGCGCGAACGGTAGCGAAGACCGCCCGGCGGGATGCTCAGCGCCGGCGGGAACCTCAGCGCCGACGGGAACCTCAGCGCCGGCGGATCGCCATGGTGAACTCCCCCGTGGCGAACGGCAGATCGGTGGTGCTCATCCAGATCCCGGTCATCGAGACGATGCGCAGACCCAGAAGCGACGTCCGCGCAAGTACGGTGAAGGTCCTGTCGACACCAGCGGTGGGATCGTCGACGGTCATCACCCCGGTGACGAAGCCTGCTTCGGAGGCCGTCAGGTTGACATCGAGCACCGCGGTGCCGTTGTTGAGGGTCGCTTGGAGCACCTCGGTCGATCCGGTGTCGGTGAGGGCTCCCTCGATCTCCTCGGTTATCGGGAACGACTGGCGTGATGCGATGGGCCCACCCATGGTGAAGTCGAGCCAGATGTCCTGGATGAGCGTGCGCCGGATGGGAGAAACCGTCACCGCATCGGGACCGTCGAGGATCCGCCCGGAGTCGGGCTCCAGGAACACCGAGGGGCCCTCGCAATCGAGCTTCCCTGCGGAGTGGGTGCAGTCGGGATAGGTCACGAAGCGGCCGTCGCTGGTCCAGCCGAGGGAAGCCTCACCGAAGCTCGCCGTGTCGGGTGCGTCGAGTGGTGTGATGTCGAAGGAGCGGCCACCCTCCGCGGAGACGAGCTTCAGCCGCGTGCAGTTCACCCCGCCGCCGTAGACGATGCGCGTCGAGTCGGGTGAGACCACCGGCGAGCACATCGATTCGTCGGTGGTCAGCACATCACGGGCGAGGGTCGCCAGGTCGGTCCTTGTGAGCTCCCTCGCTCCCTTGGCGGGACCAGATGTGACCAGGTAGGAGCCGTCGGGAGAGAAGTCGGGGTCGTCCGCGGAGAAGGGTGTCGGATAGAACTCGCGCGACCCCGGCACCGCGAGCGCCAGGGTGTATCTGTCGGCGGTGCCCGGCGCGGCGGTCTGCACCACGATCATCGGGTCGGTGAGCGAGACCGCGATCCCGATCACCGAGCGCTGGGATGGATCACCCCAGGTCTCGGCCTTCCCGCTCGCCACGTCGACGGTCGCCAACACGTTGCCCAGGGGCCCGTCGGGTAGCGGGGCGAGGAACGATCCGGGCGCGTCCGAGCGGGGCCGGGTGCTCGCGTCGGGCACCATCTCGGGGGTGCCACGGGCGATGTATGCGAGCTGGTCACCGGTGCCGTCCCATGCCAGCACGGGCGCCACACCGATCGCGTCGGTCGCCACGTCGGACGCGATCACCTTGGTCCCACCGCCCTCGGTGTCGACCACGACGAGCGAACCGTCCTCACGCACGTAGGCGACCGATTCCCCCGTCGGTGAGATGGCGACCGCGGACTGACCGTTGTCGCCCACCGCGGCGAGGGTTCCCACCTCGACCGGATCCGCGTTGCCCGTCCCCAACAGGACATGCCGATCCGGGCTCACGTAGGCCACCGCTCCGGTGGGTCGGTTCCGCGCTCCCGTCCGGGCGGCCTCATCGTCGAGCGCAGCGGATCCACGGTCCCCCTCGTCGCCGGACCCTGCGGACCCACCCGACTCCTGTGCGGTGGATCCCGGTGGAACAAGGACCGCGGCCGCGAGCAACGAGACCACCAGGGCCGACAGCACGCGGCGGATGTGCTCGGGACGCAGCTTGCCCACAGTTCGAGGCTACCGGGACCCGTCGACATCCACCGGGGCACCCCCGTTGGGCAATCACACCCGGGCCTGCGGAACCGCGTCAGCGCACCCGGCCGTTAGCCTCGATCGTGATGGAACCCGTCGAAGCGACCGCGAAGCGAAGCTTCACGGTGCGTCCCCACCTGCCTGCAGCGCTCTCGGAGCTGCGAACGCTCGCCAAGAACCTGCGCTGGTCCTACGACCGCGACATCCAGGACCTCTTCGAGCGGGTCGATCCCGCCGGTTGGGCCTCGGGCGTGCGGGATCCCGCACGCCTGCTGGCACAGGCCGACGCCGAGCACCTGGACCGCCTCGCCGGCGACGAGGACTACCTGTTGGCGCTGAGCCGTGCCGTTGCATCGCTCGCGGGCCCCGCCGTGGAGGACCGCCCCGGCAGGGAGGACGACCACGCCGAACACGACAGCCCCGGTGAGGCCTTCGATCACCTGGTCGCCTACTTCTCACCGGAGTTCGGGGTCACCGAGGCGATCAACCAGTACTCCGGTGGCCTCGGCGTGCTCGCCGGGGACCACCTGAAGGCAGCCGGGGACATGGGGATCCCGTTGGTGGCGGTCGGGCTGTTCTACCGCCACGGCTACTTCCACCAGGAACTGACCGTCGACGGCTGGCAGACCGAACGCTTCGACGACGTCGATCCCCACACGCTGCCGCTGAGCGAGCTCGACGAGCGGATCGAGGTCGACCTCGCCGGGTCGCCGCTGGTCCTTCGGATCTGGCTCGCGAGGCTCGGACCGTCTCGGATGTACCTGCTCGACGCGGATCTGCGCGAGAACTCCGAGGAGCTGAGGCTGGTCACCGACCGGCTCTACGGAGGCGACGTCGAGCACCGGCTCCGCCAGGAGATCGTGCTCGGCATCGGCGGCGTCAGAGCCCTCGACGCGCTCGGTGAGGCTGTCGAGGTGTTCCACACCAACGAGGGCCACGCAGGTTTCATGAACCTGGAGAGGATCAGGACCGCCATGAAGCGCGAAGGCCTGCGCTTCGAGGAGGCATTCGAGGCCGTACGTGCGGGTTCGGTGTTCACGACCCACACCCCGGTGCCCGCAGGGATCGACCTGTTCCCGCGCTCGCTCATCGAGCGCTACTTCCACGACTGGGCGCGTGACTGCGACATCGACATCGACCGGTTGATGGAGCTCGGCCACCTACCCGGGGAGCAGGCCGACAGACCCTTCAACATGGCGATCATGGGGATGCGCCTGTCGCAGTTCCGAAACGGGGTGTCGAGGACGCACGGTGCGACCAGCCGGGCGATGTTCACGGGCCTCTGGCCCGGCATCCCCGACGACGAGGTGCCGATCGGCCACGTTACCAACGGGGTGCACCCGCAGAGTTGGCTCAGCCCCTCGATGTCGGATCTGCTGGTGTCAGCGATGGGGCCGCCCCGGGATTGGCACCTCGCCGGTTCGTCGACCACCGGTTCGACCACCAGCCGATGGGACGCGGTCGGGGACATCACCGACGCGGAGCTGCTCGGGGCGGCCGCGGCGGACCGCGCGCACCTCGTCGAGGTCGTCAGGCGCCGTCTGGTCGAGGGCGGACTCAGCACCGGCCGGTCGCCCTCGGAGCTGTCATGGACCGAGAGCGCGCTCGACCCGGACGTCCTCACGATCTGCTTCGCGCGACGCATGGCCGCCCACAAGCGGGCGGCGCTGTTGTTGGAGCAACCGGATCGCCTGCGGCGCCTGATCGCCGACCACGACGTGCAGTTCGTCTTCGCGGGCAAGGCCCACCCCAATGACGACAACGGGAAGGAGGCGATCCGCCGGCTCGTGGCGTTCGCGTCCGAGCCCGAGGTCCGCGGGCGCTTCGCGTTCGTCGCCGACTACGACATGGCATTGGCGCGTGCACTGGTCCAGGGCGCGGACGTCTGGCTCAACACACCTCTGCATCCCCTGGAGGCCTCGGGCACCAGCGGGATGAAAGCGGCGCTCAACGGGGCGCTCAACCTCTCGGTGCTGGACGGCTGGTGGGCACAGGCCTTCGACGGCGGGACCGGTCCACACGACGTGCCCAACGGTTGGGCCATCGCGGCTCCCCGGGGGACCAACGGTGACAGCGACCCGGCGCAACGGGCGATCCTCGATTGCGAAGCTCTCTACGAGCTGTTGGAGAACCAGGTCGTGCCGCTGTGGGCGTCGTCAGGAACATCCCTGGGCGACGAGGAGCGGGGGCCATGGTGGGAACGGGTCCGCCGATCGCTGATGACACTGGGACCGCTCGTGGATGCCCACCGCATGGTCGACCAGTACGCGCGCGAGGTCTACCGGCCCGCAGCCCGCACGTCCATGGCGCTACGAGACGACGACCACGCCGGGGCGCGCCGTTTGGCCGCGTTCAGGAAACGGGTCACCGACGCGTGGCACGGAGTGCGTGTCGAGTCGGTCGACACCGACGAGAGCACCGGCGACCTCGGCAGCACCCGGGTGGTCACCGCAGCGGTTCGCCTGGGCGAGCTGGAACCCCGCGACGTCCGGGTGCAACTGCTGGTGGGCCACCTGGGACCCGGCGGCACGTTGGTCTCGCCCGAGATCACGACAATGCTCCCCGAGGCGACGACACCGGCCCTCGAGACCGACCGCCAGAGCCGGCTCACCTACCGCGGCGAGGCGCGTCTTTCGGTCCCGGGCAGGATGGGACTGACCTTGCGCGTCCTTCCAGATGATCCGTTGCTCTTCGACCCGGTGGATCTCGCCCTGGTCACCTGGGCGAGCTGACAGGCTCACCGGCGGACCCCCTCGGCATCGGATGCTCCTATGGATGTCAGTCCACGAAGCGGGCCTTGCCGGGCCCGGACCGCAGGAAGCTCTCGATGCCGATCGGGGCGTCAGGGGTCATGAAGCTCTCGACGAACAGATCCGCTTCGACGCGCAGGCCCTGGTCGAGCGTGCCCGCCAGACCGTCGTCGATCGCCTGTTTGGCCAGCGCGAGTGCGCTGCGAGGACCTGCCGCGAGCTGCTCGGCGAGCTCGATCGCCGCGTCGGTCGCATCCGATTCGGTGACCCGGTCCACCAGAGAGATCGAGAGCGCCTCGTGGGCATCGACGGTGCGGCCCGTGAAGATCAGGTCCTTTGCCCGTGCGGGTCCCACCAGGCGGGCCAGGCGCTGGGTGCCGCCCCCGCCGGGGATAATGCCGAGCAGGATCTCGGGCTGACCGAACTTCGCGTCGGCGCCCGCGACGCGCAGATCGCACGCGAGGGCGAGCTCGCAACCGCCGCCGAGCGCGAAGCCGTTGACCGCCGCGATCGTGGGGCACGTCAGCGCGGCCACCGATCCGAGTCCCTCGAGGAAAGCCCCGCCGATGCGCACGATCTCGTCGGGTTCGGCGAGGCCGAACGGTTCGGCTCCTGCGTCGCGGGCGAACTCGGTCACGTCCGCGCCGGCCGCGAAGACCCCGGGGCCACCGGTGATCACCACGGCCCTCGGGGACTCCCGGGAGATCGATTCGATCGTCGAACGCAACTCGGTGAGCAACTCGACACACAGCGCGTTCACCTTGGGTCGGTCGAGGGTCACGACGTGGACACCGGAATCGAGGCGAGCGGATCGGATCATGGACCGGCACGATAGGTCATCGAGGCGGGCTCCCCACGGATCGACGCGCGGGACCTGGCGTGCTCAGATCGAGTAGTCGCCACCGGGCCAGACGCCGTCGACCGGCCGACCGATGCGGAGCACCGGAACACGTTCCCCGCTCCCGGCCGCACCGGGGCTGTCCTGATCGGCACCGGTCCCGCCGAGTCGACCAGGCCCACCACCCTCGGCGGTGTCGCCGCTATCGGCAGTCTCACCACCCCCGCCGGTATCGGCGTCCGCGCCGTCGGCCAGGGTCGCCTCGATCGAATCGACGCGGGTCAACAGCGACGCGAGGCTGGCTCCCACCAGGTCGGGGATCACCGGGTCCAGGTCGACTCCGGATTCGGCGCCGCGCGGCCGGCTCCGTGCGATGATCTGGCCGGGAACCCCCACTACGACCGAGTTCGACGGGACGTCGCGCACGACCACGGCGTTGGCCCCGATGCGGCTGTCGTGGCCGATCGAGATCGCTCCCAGGACCTTCGCCCCCGCCCCGATCGTGACCCGGTCGCCGATGGTGGGATGGCGTTTGCCCTGCGCGGTGCTCGTGCCACCGAGAGTCACGCCGTGGAAGATGGTCACATCGCAACCCACCCGGGTGGTCTCCCCGATCACGACCCCGGAACCGTGGTCGATGAACAGCCCCGAGCCCAGCACGGCCGCCGGGTGGATCTCGATGCCGGTCAACCAACGCATCAGCGCGGAGCCGGCCCTGGCGGTCAAACGCCTTCCGTTGGTCCAGAGCCAGTGGTTCAGGCGATGGCCCCACACGGCGTGGAGTCCCGGGTAGGTGAGCAGGATCTCGGCGGTCGAACGGGCAGCAGGGTCGCGCTCGCGGGCGGCCTGCAGGTCACGACGCAGCGACGGGATCACGCTCAGTCGGCCAGACCCTCGAAGAGCCGGGTGCTCAGGTAGCGCTCGCCGTAGCTGGGTATCACCACGACCACCAGCTTGTCGCGGTTCTCCTCACGACCGGCGACCTGCAGTGCAGCCCACAGCGCGGCACCCGATGAGATCCCGACCAGAAGGCCCTCTTCGCGTGCCGCTCGCCGCGCGGTGTCGAAGGTGTTGTCGTCGCTGACCGCGATCACCTCGTCGACCACCGCCGGGTCGTAGTTGTCGGGCACGAAGCCCGCTCCGAGTCCCTGGATCGGGTGCGGGCCCTTCTCGCCACCCGAGAGCACCGGGGAATCGGCCGGCTCGACCGCGACGATCCCGACCGCTGGCTTGCGCTCCTTGAGCACCTGGCCGACGCCGCTGACCGTTCCGCCGGTCCCGACACCTGCGACGACGATGTCGACCTCGCCGTCGGTGTCGGCCCAGATCTCCTCGGCGGTGGTCCTGCGGTGGACCTCGGGGTTGGCGGGGTTCTCGAACTGCTGGGGTATGAAGTAGCGCGGATCACCCTCGGCGAGCTCACGGGCCCTGGCGATCGCACCGGTCATGCCCTCCGCGCCGGGGGTGAGCACCACCTCGGCTCCGTAGGCACGCAGCAGCGCCCTGCGCTCGACGCTCATCGTGTCGGGCATCGTGAAGGTCGCCCTGTAGCCCCGCGCGGCCGCGACCATGGCGAGCGCTATGCCGGTGTTGCCGCTGGTCGGCTCGCAGATGATCGAGTCCGGTCCAAGGACACCGGCTCTCTCCGCGGCCTCGATCATCGAGAGTCCGATGCGGTCCTTCACGCTGTGGCCCGGGTTGTAGTACTCGAGCTTCGCCACGAGGTCGGCTCCCAGGCCCTCGGACAGGCGGTTGATCCGCACGAGCGGGGTGTTGCCGATCAGTTCGGTGATGTCGTTGTGGATCCTTGCCATCTCGGCGCCTCTCGATCAGGTTGTCGATCAGTTGTCGATCGGGTTGCGGGCACGACCGAAGCTACGGCGCTAAATCCGACCTGACAAGTCAGGATTGATCGCGCTCGGGGGAACCGGGGTCCGGAGCCGGGCAGGCAGCACCCGATCACAGCCAGAGAGCACCCGATCAGAGCCCGAGAAAGCCCGGGGCCAGCCGGAGAGCACAGCCCGGAGCTCAGAGGGTCAGGCCGTTCGCGAGCTGGCGTGCGTCGGGACGCCTGCGCGCCGGGCCGAGGCACCGTTGCAACAGGCGTCGTTGGACCGCGGGCAGGCCCTCGATGTCGCCACAGACCGTGACCATGGTGGCCCCCAGGCCGTAGACGTCGTCCGAGGCGGTCGCAGCGACCCGCCGGTGGCGCTCCGGTGGCGCGAAGGCAGGCGTGGCGCCCCGGGGGCGCTCGTGCAGCGCCGCGTCTTCGAGAACCACCGCGGAGCCGAAATCACCCAGGAGCACCTGGTCCTGCGCACCCACGAGCACGTTGGAGGGTGTGACGTCGCCATGGACCACGCCGTTGGTGTGCGCGTGGTCGAGCGCACAGGCGAGCTGGGCGGCCCAGCGCAGCGCCTGATCGGCCGGAGTGCCGATGCGGTCCTGCAGCGACCCTCCGGGAGCACGATCGGTGACCACCCAGGTGAGGTCGCCACGGTGACCCACCGAGACCGCCCCGAGGATGTGCGGATGGCCGGCCAGGCGCGCCAGCGCGCGGGCCTCGGTCTGCAGCGACTCCGCTGCGCTGTCGCGACATGCCTTCACGACCACCGCGACGTCGCGATGGCGGTCCCTGCCCGCATAGAGCACGGCGGATCCTTCGTTGCTCAAGCGCCCACCCAGTTCCACATCGGGTTCGAGCACGGCGGTCAATGCTTCGGCGAGCCGATCGCCCGCCCGGGCCGCGGGCCGGTGCGCGCACACCCGGATCAGTCCCCCTCCAACAACCCCGACGCCGCCGCCCATGGATCGACGCGACGCGCGAGGACCTCCGCCAGCGCCGCGTCCCAACGCGGCCCACCGACCATCGCATCGGCGCGGCGGTGCAGCTCGGCGGTCAGGACCGCGTACAGCTCGTCGCGGGCCCGGGCGTCGCGCCTCGCGGCGCCCTCGCCCGAGGAGTCCAACCACCGACGGTGCTCCTCCAGCGCGTCGAGCAGCTCGGGGATGCCCTCGTTGCCGATCGCGACCGTCTCGATGACCGGCGGCCGGGGACCAGCGGTCGTCCGTCGCATGTCGAGCATCCCCTCGAGGTCCCTACGGGTCTCGCGGGATCCGGGACGATCGGACTTGTTGACCACGAAGACATCCGCGATCTCCATGAGGCCCGCCTTGGCCGCCTGGACCGCGTCGCCCCAACCGGGGTTGACCACCACCACGGTGGTGTCCGCGGCGCCCGCGACGGCCACCTCGACCTGGCCGACCCCGACGGTCTCCACCACCACCACGTCGTACCCGACCGCATCCAGCACCCGTGCGGCCTCCGGGGTGGCGAGCGCCAGGCCCCCCAGGTTCCCGCGGGTGGCCATCGAGCGGACGTACACGCCCTCGTCGGTGGCCTGGTCGCCCATGCGGATCCGATCACCCGGGATCGCCCCTCCGCTGAACGGCGAGGTCGGATCCACCGCTAGTACCCCGACGGTGCGCCGTCGGGCGCGCAGCTCGCTGCACAGTGCGTTGGTGAGCGTGGACTTTCCCGACCCCGGAGCGCCGGTCAGTCCCACCAGGTGGGCGGAACCGGCGCGAGGCCAGGTCACAGCTGACACCGCAGCTGCGTCGGAACCCCCTCTCTCGGCCATCGAGATCAGCTTCGCGAGCGCGCCCCGGTCCCCACCGGTCGCACGTTCGAGGAGGTCCGCCACGGCACCGGGGTCACTCAGAGCGAGCCTCCCAGCTCCAGAGCGCGCTCGATGTCCCCCGGCGCCACGACCGCGCTGACCGCGGGGATGCGGTCCTTCATGATGCGCTCGATGCCGGCCTTCATCGTGACGGTGGACGCCGGACAGCTGACGCACGCGCCCTGCAGCGCGACGGTGACCACCCCGGTCGTCGTGTCGACGTCGACCAGTTCGATGTCACCGCCATCGGCCTGGATGGCGGGACGGAGCAACCCGATGACCTCTTCGACCTCGCCGCGCTCGATCTGATGTGGTTCCACCGGCATCCCAACGACAGCTCAGTCCTCGAAACGCTCGACGGTAGCGCCCAGCGCGCCCAACTTGGAATGGATCCGTTCGTAGCCACGGTCGATGTGCTCACCTCCGCGGATCTCGGTCGTGCCCTCGGCGCCCAGGCCGGCCACCAGCAGCGCAGCACCCGCTCGGATGTCGGACGCCTTCACGGGAGCACCCGAGAGCGATTCGACCCCCTCGATGATCAGGTGGTGGTCCTCCACCCGGATCAGTGCCCCCATCCGAGCGAGCTCGCCCACGTACCCGAAACGCCCTGCGAAGACGTTCTCGGTGGCGAAGCTCGTGCCCTCGGCCACGCACAGCACCGCCACGAGCAGCGGGAGGAAGTCGGTTGCGAGACCCGGGTAGGGCAACGTCGCGAGGTCGGTTGCGCGGGGCCGGCCGCGACTCATCGCCCAGATGCTGTCGCCCTCGGGTGAGATCCGAACCCCCATCGCGCCCATCCGGTCGATCAGCAACTCGACGTGATCGGCGCGTGCGTTGCGCAACGTCAGCTCACCCCCGGTGACACCGAGCGCGGCCAGGAAGGTCGCCAGCTCCAGGCGATCCGGCACGACGACGTGGTCGACCGCCTCGAGGTGCGACACGCCGTCGATGTCGATCCGCGCGGTTCCGGCACCGACCACCGTTGCGCCCATGCGGTTCAACAGGGCCGCCAGGTCCGCGATCTCGGGCTCACGGGCTGCGTTGAGGATGCTCGTGTGGCCCTCGGCGAGCACCGCGGCCATCAGGAGGTTCTCGGTGGCGCCCACGCTCGGGTACTCGAGGGCGATCTCGGCTCCGACGAGCCCGTCGGTGCGGCCGTGGATGTCACCGTGGGACAGTTCGAAGCTGGCGCCGAGGGCTTCGAGACCGGCCAGGTGCATGTCGATCGGACGGGCTCCGAAGTCGTCACCTCCGGGCATCGCGACCCGCGCCTCACCCAGGGTGGCGAGCAGCGGACCGAGCACCGCGGTGGATGCCCGCATCTTCTCCACCAGCTCGTAGGGGGCCTCCGGGCGGACCTCGGCACCCCTGGTCACCTCGATGCGGTTGCCGTCCACCCGATGGACGCGCATACCCATCGCCTCCAACACACCGGCCATCAGGGTGACGTCGACGATGTCGGGCACGTTTTCGAGGGTGTGGGTTCCCTCGGCGAGCAGGCAGGCGGCCATCAACTTGAGCGCCGAGTTCTTGGCACCGCTGATCCGGACCTCACCCTCGAGCGGGCCCGAACGGCTCACGACGTAGCGGCTCATCGGACAAGTATGGCGCCGACACGCCGATCCCTAGGATCTCGCAGCGTGGCCCGGCCCTTCGAGATCGACATCGACCTCGCGGAGCTGAGCGCCCGGTTGGCTCCCCGCGACGACGCGCTCGTGGCGGAGACCCGCCCGACCCTGACCGGCTCCGTACCCGCCGACTCCGTTGGCGGCGACGGTGGTCCCGGCAGCACCGGCGAGGCACGCTTCCGTTGCGCGCACGGCCCGTTCAGCACCTACGAGCGCGTCGTGAGCTGGGAGCCCATCGGGGCGGGCCGGGTCCGCTACCGCCAGCACGTGCGCTTCTGGCCCGCGATACCGGTCTTCGCGCCCTTGTTCTTCCCGTTGATGCGCCGCGCCCTGCGCAACGGGTTGCCACCCGGACGCAGCCCCATGTGGGCGATGCCCGATCGGCTGAGCGCGGCCCAGGCGAGGGTGGTAGCGGTCATGTGCCTGTTCCACGTGATCGGGGGGATCCTGTTCTCGTTCCTCACCAACGTGCTCACCTTCATCGCGGCGGACCTGGGCGACGGCAGCGCCGGTGAGCAGTCCCTCGTGCTGGCCGTCGCACGGTTGGGAGCGGTGCTCACGGTGGCGGTGATGGCGGGCACCGACCGCTTCGGTCGTCGCAGGGTCGCGATCTGGTCCGCCGGCGCCGCCGTCGCGCTGACCCTGGCAGGTGGGCTGGCTCCGGACCTCTGGGTGCTCGCGCTGCTCCAGACCCTGGCACGCAACCTCGCGATCGCAGCGATGCTCTCGGCGGACACCCTCAGCGTGGAGGAGCTGCCCGCCGGTTCGCGTGCGGTCGCCCAGGGCCTCGGAGCGCTCAGCTACGGCCTGGGCTCGGGGCTCGTGATCCTGGCCCTGCCGCTCGCCGACCTGGGCGCGAACGGCTGGCGCTACGTGTTCCTGGTGTCCCTCGCGTGCGTGCCGCTGCTGGTGATCGGCGCCCGCCATCTGCCCGAGAGCCACCGGTTCGTCACGAGGAACCGCTTCTCCTCGGCGGCCCGCCGCATCGACCCGCGGCGCTTCTTGTTCGTGGGAGCGCTGTTGGTGCTGTTCAACTTCTTCGTTGCGCCCGCCTCGCAGCTGCAGAACGACTACCTGCGAACCGATCACGGCTTCGCCGGCAGCCGCCTCACGTTGTTCATCGCGGTCACGAGCATCCCGGGGCTCTTCGGGATCCTCGTCGGTGGCCGGGTCGCTGACCGTCGGAGCCGCCGCGCGGTGATGGTTCCGGGGTTCGTGGCGACAGCGGTGTTCGGCGCGGGGTTCTTCGCCACCGGGGGGACCGTGATGTGGCTCTCGGCGGCACTGGCTTCGGGGGTCGGGATGCTCTCGGTGCCCGCCCTGGGGGTCCTCGCTCCCGAGATGTTCCCGACCGCGCGCCGCGGATCCGCGAGAGGCGCCCTGACCGCGGTGGCGATGGCCGGCTCGGTCCTCGGCCTGCTCAGCGCCGGCTCGCTGGCTGACAGCATCGGCTACCGCTACGGCTTCATGTGGATGGCGATCGCTCCGCTGGCCGCTGCGGCGCTCGCGCTGCGGGTGCCCGAGACATCCGGGATGGAGCTCGAGACGCTCAACGAGGATCTCGGCGAACGCTCACGCTGAGCCTCGCGCCAGCACGGTCACGCAGATGCGCAGTCACGCAGATGCACACGCGCAGATGCACACGCGCAGAGCCGCCCGGACGCTGCCGGTCTCACTGCCATGCAGTCTCACTGCCATGCAGTCTCACTGCCATGCAGTCTCACTGCCATGCAGTCCTACTGCCATGCTCACTGCCATCCGGTACCGGGGCGCCTGCGCAGTCCCAGCCAGTCCCGCAGCTCCGAGAGGATGCGGTCCTGCGCGCCCTCGAGCTCGTGGCGACCGCTCAGGGTGTGCGAGGTGACCGGGCCGACCACCAGCGGCCTGGCAGCAGGGAGGTCCTCGGGTGAGCCGAACGGGGCACGGTCACCACTGAGCCAGAGGCTCGGAACGCTCAACCGGGCCAGGTGTTCGGTGCGCAACCTGTCGGGCCGCCTGGGTGGATGCAGCGGATAGGCGATCAGCACCACGCCGGCAGCCCGCAGGCCCTCCGCCACCGCCATCGACACCATCCGTCCTCCCATCGACCGGCCCCCGAGCACCAACCTCGAGGGCTCGATGCCCGACTCGGCGGCGATCCGGTCCACCTCCTCGACTATCGACGCGACCAGCTTCGGGGCCCGGTCGGGGAAGCCGCGGCCCTCCCTGCGGTAGGGGAAGTCGACCAGGTGCACGGGTAGCTCCGTCATCCCCTCGCGGAGCGCAACCAGCGAGGGGTGGTCCGCGCTGGTGCCGGCACCTGGCCACAACACCAGCGCCCCGGGATCTCGGGGGCGTCGTCTGGGAGCCAAGGCCTCAGCCCAACAGGATCCTGCGGGCCGCGTCGAGCTCGGCTATGCGACCTGCAGCACCGGCTAGAGGTGCTCCGTGGTCCGGGTGGGCGCGCCGCAGCGCGTTGCGGAACGCACGTTGCACCTCGCGGCGCGCCGGTCGGCCGTCGAGTGTGGTCAGGTCCAGCACCTGCAGTGCCCATCCGACGCGGTCACCGCCCAGCAGACCCGGGCCACGATCGGCCAGCCAGTGACCACCGCGCAGCACCGAGAGCAACTCGCCGGTCGGCGCACCGGCCCATTCGAGGCCGACCCGCATGGCACCGGTGACCATGGAACGACGGGATCCCCG